>NZ_PTSR01000022.1:0-78960 GCF_002965345.1 Escherichia sp. MOD1-EC5950 | reverse complement strand
CTCGGTGTGGAACCGTAGGAGCCAGCCCCCGCAGAAGATATTGTGCACGAAAGATTAACTCCGCCCAGTTGTGACCCCTGCACCACATCACCCAGGCCAATTTTGATTTCTTTATCCCCGGAAGTTGTTCCGCGATAAACAGCCAGCACCGGAACACCCACTGCCGGGTATTTGAAATATGAGCCTGAGCCAGCTGTCCTGGACAGCAGGAACGCCAGCGAATCGCCGTCGTAAATAATGGGGCTTACTGTTGCATTCCAGTTGTTTCCACTCCAGCGGTAAGTCAGGCGATGAATACTGTGCTCACCTTCGTAATACTGGTTAAAACACAGCAGCGTTTTGAATTTGCGCGTTGTGTCCGACTCGTCGTTATCAAAGGGTGACCACATCACATCAATGATGCCGTTAAATTTCGTGGTGCCCGCCAGTAGTGTGGAAGAGTCCGCAATACTGACCGCATAACGCCCCGGGGTGGCCTCTTTCAGCCATTCAGCAAAATCGGCCTGTCCGTTAAATGTCAGGGCTTCGGTGCTGGTAAATGCTTGGCCGAATCCATACATGCCGGACAGCGCCAGCCTGCCAGGTGTACGATCCCGGATATCCGATTGCGCGTCTTTTACAGTTGTGTTGCCAGTTAATGGGGTAAGATCTCTCCATACAACAGGGGCTCCGTAGTCAGAGCCGCGAACGCTGGAAAGAATACGTCCGTCTCTTCCGTAAAACAGAATAAGTTTTGTTGCTGTCTGGCTGGTTTTGTCATTCTGCCAGTTGTCCAGCCAGATAAATTCGACTACACCAGTTAAATCACCTGATGACATTGATGATGTGTAATATCGACCTGGTTCTGTGTTCATGCATATCAACGCAAGCTCATCAAGATTTGTAATGCCGAGCACCATCCCCTCGTGCTCTGTCATTCCGTATCCAAATGCCCCCGGCAGCGCCAGCCTGCCTGGTGTGCGGTCGCGGATATTGCTCTGGGACTCCATCGTTGCAGCCGCTTTCAGTTCAAGTTCCGTGCGCATGGCTTCAGGTGTGTCCAGTGCCAGTAATGCGCGGGCTTTTTCTGACAGCGGAGAGAGAGAAACATTCCCGTCCTGATTAAAGTACAGAAGATTATCTGCCCGTTTCGTCAGTTCACTGATTGCCGTCAGCAAATCGTTCAGCGGTTGTTTACCCGCCAGCGCGCTAATGACCGTCGTCGAAAAGTTCGGGTCATTGCCCAGCGCCGCTGCCAGTTCGTTCAGTGTGTCCAGGGCTTCCGGTGATGAGTCAACCAGTGCGGCGAGCAGTTTGCGAACAAACGCTGCGTTCGCCATCTCCAGCCCGACCGCATCGTCTGGCGGAGTTGGTGTGGTTGGTGTGCCGGTGAACGCCGGGCTGTCCAGTGGCGCTTTTTTGTTTATTTCAGGGAAAAGATCTACCTGCCAGCTCTGTGGAGGAACGGTAATTTGCGCAGCCTGAGCAATGCCGCTGTATATAATTGTGAAATTACGAATAAGTGATTCGCCTGTTACTTTTTGTTGAACAGGCGTCTTTATTACGCCGCATAGTGTTCCGCTGGCCTGATGGATAAGGCAAATCCAGTCATAACTGAATGCACAGTCATCAGGAACAACCGCGCTACACACAATATTGTTCGGGCTTAACTGGCCGTAAGTCAGTTCATTCACAGCATATGTGATTTTTTCTTCCGGAACGGTATTATCTTCGCGCGTTGGTTCCCGCTCCATCAGGGCAAAAATAATAGCATCAGGGCGTGCAGGTAAATTACTGGCTGTGCATTCAGCAACCCACTTTTCAAATGCTTTCGTCAACAATGCGCTCATTACTTCTTAATTCTCGCTAATGTTCTGCGGTAATTCTGGCCATACAATCGCGGCATACGATGCTTTATCTGTAACCTGGCTGAATGTCATCTCCCGTAACGTTTTTGTATAAATACGGCAGGCTTTCAGTTTTTCCCTGTCTTCGTCGCTGATTAATCCCAGCAGCAGGTCTTTTTCCCATTCGCTGGTCATGATACTGGCCTGTTTTAACAGTGCATCACGCTCATCTTCCGCTTTAAGTTTGTAGTCGAAGATAAAATTGCCATCGCGGTAAAACCAGTAACCAGGCGCGGTAATACGGCGATTAGCGGTAATATCCGGAACTTCAATAACACTGGCGTTACGGGGTTCAATGCCTGTCACATCCTTACCGACCCACACCACGCGCCCGTCTCCGGTGTAAACCATTTTTATGGTGTCACTGGCAAAGTTCTTCTGTTCTTCATACCAGTTTTTGCCGTCTTCCGAAAAAAGCCAGGTGACACCATATTGTTTTGTCAGCTGATATTGTTCCGCGGTTTTCGGATTACCCGCAGTAATATTTTTTAAATGCAACATTGTTAAACACTCGCCACGTTATACCAGGTACCGTTAATCAGTTTCTGAAGCGGTCGGTAATACACGCCGCCGATGTTATCTGCCGAATTACTTCCGGTTTCCTGCACATTAATACCGGATAACCCGTGGCCTGAAGGTGAGCGAAATGTCCAGGATATCTGGTTACCTCCCGGGTTGTAATACATTTCGGAACCATAACGCACATCCTGCACGCCGCCTGTTTTGGTCTGGTAACGGGCATCAAAGTTTCCGTAGTCTGACGGTGTTACCCGTCCTGTAACGTTTACAGCTTTATTACTCTGGATACTGCCACTCTGAAAACGCAACACATGCACGCTATTGGCATAAACATCCAGCAGGCCATCACCATTCTGTTTCAGGCCGGTATCGTTATCCCCGAAAGCAATTGAGTTTCCGCCCAGTGCGTTCTGAACGCCGATACCCAGCGCACCATTGACCTGAGAACCGCCGCCAACAGACACTTTATGCGACATGGATATTTCACCCGTCCGCAGATTAATAGTGAACGGTCGAAGTGGACCAATATCGCCATTCTCGCCCTGACCTTCACTGGTAGGGATAAGGTGCAGGCACTCTTCCGAACGACGAAAAATCAGACCAAAGGCTTCGTTGAAAATCCTCAGCGCATTAACACCACGGATTTTCAGTTCCCCGGTCATGGTGTCGCCGTCACGCTCAACAGCGCCTTTTGCCTTATCCATTGCGGCTTTTACTGCCTTTGATGTGGCGGCGCGGTCTTCTGCGTCGCTGTCGGTGGAGTTGCTGTACTGCGCAAAGCCTTTCTCCTTCAGTGTTGCGTCCGGATGACGGCGGGATTTTTCGTGCTCTGCCAGTGCATTGCTTTGTTCTTCATCGGGCGTCTGTGGACGTAAATCCTGTAAGCCTTCTGATGTCAGTTTCGCAAGTGGCGCGACAAAGTGTCGGAAGCCGTTACCGTCTGTATAGGACGCATGTTCCTGGCGGGCGCAGAACGTAAAAACGGTATTCCATTCGCCGGTAACAAATCCCTGCCAGCTTGCATCAATCCAAATGGTATCCCCGACCGCAGCCGGCAGGCTGTAAGGTTCGCGCAGACTGACGCGCAGACCTCCCACATAACCCACGCCGGCGGCAACAGTAGCGGTACCATCCTGATAGCTGACCTGAAAACCATCCCCCAGAAAAGCGGCTTCACCGTAGTGATCAAACGCCAGCAGCCGGCGGGCCTCATCCATTCCTGCAAGGCGTGCAGTGAAATCAATCTGCCAGACATCAGCACTGACATCGATATGCATTGCTGCGGCTGCGCCGTCAAACTCCATGGAAAATGTGCGGATCAGGTTGTTTCCCTGTACGCCGTTCGCTGTTTTAATTTTTTGCTGACGAGGTGTGTGTGCAATCATGCAGAGCACGCCGCTTTCTTCGTTCAGCAGGCCGATCCAGTTGTATTCGAAGTCGCCGACTGTCGTGTCCAGAATGATGGAAAACGCGGTCGCGTTCGGCGACAGGAGGCCGTACTGGGTGACCGGCGCACGATACTGAATCATGGATTCATCAGGGAGTATCTCATCGCGGGGGATCTCTGCGGATTCATCCTGTCCCGGAATATATGCAAAAACAAATGTATCCGGGCGCGCAGGTTTTCCACTGATGAGCTGATTCGCACACCAGTGTTCGTACTGTTCAGTAATAATCGTGCTCATGCTTCGTCTGCCTGTAATGTGTAATGCTCCACGGACAGGCCGTAATGTCCTGCCTGTAGCGAAGCGGTTAACCAGATGGTGTCCTTTCTCACCGTTGCTTCTGCTGTGTGATACCTGTAATGGCCATCAAATGTGCCGGCTGTCAGCCGGGCAGTGGTTGTATTGATTACCTGAAAGAAATAGCGCCTGCAGGTACGACCATACTGGCGCACGAGCTGCATCATCAGCGCGTTGTTTTCACTTAACTGGGTGTCATTAATGCGCAGTAAAATAACGTCCCAGTCATGCTGCAGTTGCCGTTCCAGTGTTTTAACGTCTCCCACGCCAAGACGCTTAAAGATGCGTTCGAAGCCGGCGCGTTCGCCCGAGTCCTGAGCGTTAATAAACGCGTGTTTCACTCTTAAGCGAAATAACGAAACCGGCTCACCTTTAAATCGGGTGATATTGCGCTGATAAGCCAGCAGGTTAAGTAAAGGCTCTGCGCAGGTGTCGACATCAATCTGCTGTAGTGGCCACGTCAGCCAGCTGTATACCTTTTCCCAGTAGCGATGCGATGAATGTGCCAGCGTTAACGGCTCGCCTTTATTCATCCAGGTGGGGAGCGGGAGTTCAGGGATCTCCGGAAGTTTCACGCGCTCACCTCCACAGTAAGGGATTCCAGACGAGGAACAGCCAGATCACTGAGAATATCCGGAAGAGAAAATGTAACCGACTCCACCTGTGGAAATACCTGGTGGATCTCTTCGCCCAGTCTGGACATGCTGAAACGGCTATACGGCCATGTTTTCTGAACGTCATAATCGCTGTTTTCTCGAAATGCACAGCGAACCAGATTTTCCACATTGCGCAATAACGTCTGAATTTCCTCATCGCTGAGGTTCAGTGTTGCATATAACCAGAGTGTCACGGTCAGGGTGTGGCGTGTTTCAGGCATGGAAAAACAGCGCAGATCATCACCGTGTCCGTGATGACCTTCATCGTTAATGAATGCGTTTACTGCATCAACGAACGGTTCGGATGCGATGCCAGTATCCAGCAGAATGTAAGCATTTGCTGTGCCGGGGCCGCGTGGTGCGTCATGCAGAAAATAGATGCGGTCGGCACTGATGCCGGCAACGCCGGCAATTAATCCCCGGTAAACAGCATCTGTGTGATAAGCGCCGGCAAGATTAAACTGATTGCGAACACGATCACGCAGCTCGTCATCGCTTTCTTCGTTGGCACCCGGTGTGGTCAGCCAGTTTTCATCGTTCTCAACACCGGCAATACCATCAATCGCCACCGGAAGGATGCGGTAATATCCCGGCGCAAGGTTAAAGCCGGCTCCGGCCTGTTCCGCAGAAACATCGATGTTCATGCTGAGTGTTCCTGCCGGAATAACGGTATCCCTGACAACGGTCAGCGTATAAATCACGCCGTTAATGCGTTCTGTCTGAATCTGCGTACCGGCCGGCACGGTAACTGCGTGATCAATGTCGTTTTTGGTGAAACGAATCACGCCGGCTGCGTGCGTGGCGGCCTTGCGTTGCAGGTTTACCGCCCAGGCAAAAACATCAACGAATACACCGCTGGCATCAGCCAGAAACAGGTTTTTCATCACCACATTAACCAGCGCATCTTTCAGCCACATTACGGGTTTTGTGGTGATAGCTGTAATCAGTCGCCAGAACGGCGACATGCGGGATGTGTTGGTGATAAGCCCTTCGTCTTTGACAATGGCTTCAAATTCAGCACGTGCCTGTTCTTCGGTTACCGGCATGCCATTATCAGCCAGAATGCGCTCGTAATCTGCGGTAGGTTTGCCGTTAATCATCAAGAGATACCGTAAAAGTCAGGGGTTCAAAAAAATCTTCGGTGTGGGCGCTAATCAGCAGGCGACCAGAAAGCAGGGTTTCTTCTGTCACACTGACCGTGCCAGGTGTGATGCGCTCATCATCTTCAATCAGCAGTGTCATCTGCATCATGATGTCGGCACGAAGCGTCGGGCTTTTTTCAGCCAGCAGGCGCGTTGCCAGTCCGCTCTCAATGATGGCGTGCTGGCAGTCCTGGGCAATACTTTCCCTGTTGTTGCATAACACCGGCTCACTGGCGCTGTTCAGCGTGAGATTGCGGCCGGTGATGAGCAAATCAATGTAAAGCGGTTTATCAGTATGCATGCAGCTCCATCCACTCGTTAAGACGGGCAGGGGATGGATCCTGCACATTGACGTTGACCACACGACGGGAGTTGTCGATGGTGGTCTGGTTTTCGCTGTTGTTCTGCATCTCTGCCGCAATGCCGCCCGGTCCCGCACTGATGGCTTTGCCGCCGGTTAATACGGAGCCTTCGCCACTTCCTGTGCTTTCTGATGTGCCGATGTTAACGCCGGGGATCATGTTGAGTTTGTCCACAATCCAGCCCCATGAATCACTGAAGGACTGTTTCACCAGTTCCCAGAGGTTGCTGAAAATATTCAGTATGCCGCCCGCGAGATCCTTCAGGGCATCCAGTGGTGAATGGGTGGAAAAATAGTTAACCAGTGCATTCCAGCCATCCCTGATTGCACTCCATGCATTGCCGAACCACGCCCCCATGCTGTTAATGATGCCGGCAACCCACTGAAATGCAGCGGTATCCATCAGTGCAGCTTTGATTTCATCCCAGCGGGTAATCAGGAAATAAATGCCCACACCCAGCGCAGCCAGTGCCAGGATGATTAATGTGATGGGGCTGAAAAGTAACTGTGTTGCAATTGCGGCTCCGCTGGTGACTGCGGAATAAATCCCCATGGCAACAGAAACGGCTGATAATGCTGCTGCCTGCAGGAGCATTCCGGCACGTTGTAGGCCCATCAATAGCAGTTGTGCTCTGGCGCGAATATTCATCACTCCCATGGCGATGTTTATTGCCAGATATATTGCTCTTACCATGCGGGCGGCAGCACAGAACGCAAGCATAACCACTCTCATTGTGCGATACAGAAAAACGATTAATTTCAGTGGGGCGATGACGGCCATCCAGACCATGCGTAATCCCACCCAGATAAATTTCGCAACCCCCATTACGACATTGACCGTTGCGCCAACCGCCGCAACACCAATAAGTGCCGCGCTTAATAAGCCGATTGCGCGAGTGATGTTTGGATACAGGCGTAACCAGGCAACAAAGGATTTACCGCCTTCGTTGCTTTTCTGGATAAACGGGTACAGAACAGGCAACAACTGCGTGCCAATTTCGATGCGAATGCCGTTAATAATTGCAGCGGCCTGTTCCCATGGATCAGCCATGGCCTGCGCCATTTCGACAGCCTTATCCATACCTTTGATATTGCCCAGCGTGGCGATATTCTTTTCAAGTCCGCCAATGTCCGCATTGAGTAATTTAATCATGGCCACAGCTTCATCGGAGCCAAAGGCGCTTTTTAGCAAATCGGAATCAGCCACTTTTGACAGATCACCAAATTTACCCCTGATAAGTTTCATGATCTCGACAACACTTTTCATGGTGCCGTCTTTATTCACGAAATTAAGCCCCAGCTTTTTCTGGGCGCTACCTACTGCGGCAAGAAATGCCTTGTATTTTGTCCCGGCCTCGCTGCCACTCATGGTGGCCTGTAGTTGTCCCAGCACGGCGAACTGTTCAGCCGCATCAATACCGGCCGCTTTTGCACTAGCCCCCAGCGTGGTGAACGCCGCTGACATGTTATCGCCGGTTGTTTTAAACATTTGCACGGCGGTGGCGGTTTGCCCGGCGACCTGCTCCACCCATTTACTTTTTCCCATGGCATCAGCCTGGTCTTTAAAGATGCCGTACATGGTGCCCATGTAGGCGGTAATGGTCTGGCTGCTGGATTTGGTTGCTGCTGCCACCGTTGCTGATGCGGTGGTGAAGCGGGACAGCTCATCGTCAGTTAACCCGGCAATGGCTGACTGGATGTCGTAAGAAGCACGCACAAAATCCTGCGCAGCCCCGCCGTATTCCATAGTGAAATCAACGGCGGCGCGGCTGAGTTTACGCAATCCGGACTCTGCGACGCCCAGTGATTTCACCTCACCGAGCGCCCTGTCCATTTCAATGGCTGGCATCAGTGCCCCCTGAATGGCTGCACCCACTCCCCAGAGCGCAGCGCCTCCGGTAGCAATGTCCCGAAAGGCTCCCCGACTTGTTGCAGCAAATCCCTGAACCTGTCGCCCGGCTGCACGCAACGGCCTTGTCAGGCGATCTGTCAGTTCAAGAAGTAATTCAAGGCGCTGTTGTGACATTACGATCCCTTAAAAGCACGGATAATGCCGTTATTGACGGCGATGCTCATATTTTCCCAGTAGTGGTTATCCAGCCAGACGGCGGCAGCCAGTGACTGCGGCGAGTCATCCTCGCCGGGCAGCCAGTGGCGGCGCAGAATCAGCATCCGGGTCAGGTCATTGCGATCAATGGCCCCCAGATGGCTTTTTATTTTTTTACGGTGATTTCCACTTCCGGCACAAACTCGTTATTCACGGCTGTTGCCAGGCTGGCCGGCATTCCTGGTTTTTCCAGCAACTGGTTCAGCAGATCGCGGTGCTCTTTAATCACGATACGGCGCAGGTAGTTTTTCAGCGGCGCGATTTTGTTATCCGGCATGAAGTCGTTCTGCAGGTCGTTGTAGGCTTTTACGGTCGGGATAAACGTCAGTTCATGCTCGCCGACCTGTAAAGTGATGGTGTTCTCTGCGGTAGTCTGTGTGTTTTTATCGTTCATCATCATTTCCTTTTAAAGTCAAGAATAAGAGGGCTTAATAAGCCTGCAGGAAGGCTTATTAAGCGTAAAATCAGCGCACGCCGTCGTGCTCAAGGCTGAAATGATTGCCATCCGGTCGGTTTTTAAAACGACCGCCCCATGCGCCACCAAGGGATTCCCAGTACTCGCCCAGCTCACGGTAGGCCTCTGTGCGGGTCTGATATTCACCGTTAATAAACAGATTAAAATCCACGGCCAGCCGCTGGCAGTGCAGGCTGTTGGCAATGCCGGATCCCTTTTGTGCGTTGAGTTTTGCCTGTTCTGGCGTGCGGTACGCCTCACCGAACGTCAGGCCATAACCGCGCTGATGGGCAAACTGGATGAGTTTTCCGATCATGACGGTAAATTGTTGTTGCTTATCGGAGAGTTTCATTTTTACTCCTTATGAGGTTGCTGAGGTTTGCGCAGCCAGTACCACAGTGCCCGGATAATTTTCCAGGCAATGGCGGCAGCTTTTTGTTCCCTGCGGGACAGCATTGCTGTTACTCCTCTTTGTTCTCTTTCTCGCCCAGCTTCCGGCGCATATGACGCAGGAAGATTTCAACAATCTGGTAACCGGCAACGCCCATTGCGGTGCCTGCGCCGGCAATGGCCAGTGGGTCAAGGTTCGGGTAGCGAACCAGCAGGGCAGCGGCAGAAACACCCAGCGCGCTCCCCAGCAGGGTTCGGCCCACAAACAACCGCAACGTAATCGGCTCTGCGCCAGCCAGCACCCGACTTGCGGCAGCGATTCCGCCCAGAATACCCAGAGTGATAATGGTGCGCTCATGCTCCTGCATGGTTCACCCCATCAGTCCGCGCACGTCGTTCTCTGAGAGAACGGGCACGCCGTTGATACGCACAAAGTCAGGGCTTGCCACCACGTACTTGATTTTGTGCGTGGTCAGATCTGCGCTCTCGGTGTCAATGCTTAACAGGCCGGAAAGCATCAGCTCACAACCGAAGGCTTCAACGCGGATTTCTTCGGTTCCCGTGTTGGCGTAAAACACAAAATCCATTGGCGGCAGGTCACGCCACGATCCCTCCTGAGCAGCCACTTCCCCGAGCTGGTTAAAGCTGCGGGTACTCATTTCGATTTCACCTTCGGCACTGACAGGGCCGCGCAGTTTGCCGTCAGGGATGCCACGGGTTTTGGCAACGGCGCTTTCATCGCTGATGTCCAGTGAGATGCTTTTCACATGGATATCCGTTCCACCGATAAAAGTGTCAAACGCCATGCCGTTAATGCGGGTCGTCATGCGTTTTCCTCCAGAGATTTATCCAGCTGAATGCCCACTTTGATGGTTTTAGGGCAGGCGTAAGGGCGGACGACAATGCTGATGCTGACCGTCTTTTCGTCCTGCCAGGTGATAACCACGTCGCCTTTCCGGGGCGATTTCACTTCGCCCGGAAACGTGATGCCGTTAATTTGCATGGATTTCGCCATGGCACGCAGTGGGCGGGCAAACAGCGTTTCATGTGCGGCAATGCTGCCCGGCGTGCTGTTCAGCGAGCGGTCGGCAATCTTGGGGATGGCCATCAGCCGCACGCGGCGCGCCACCTTATCAGCAATGCGGACATGCTCAATGACGTTGTAGTCCCCGCCTTCCACCTCAAGTGTTACACCGTCAGCCCAGTAAAGGCCGTCATAGTCGGCATACCACATGGGCACGCTGTAGCGGGCGGTTGCCAGCGCCTGCAGAGTGTCGAGATCAATTGCCTGCCCTGTGCTGTCTTTCGGGCGTTCTGTGGTTTTCAGTGCGGACAGGGGCCCGGTTGCCACACGTGCCGGACTGTCAGCAATGGTGACGGCGCTGTTACACAGGCGACCGGCAAGAACGCCCGGTTCAAATCCAAAAATCTCCGGAACCAGCATGACCTGCGGGGCTGCAATGCCTTTCTGTAGTGCGGTCAGTTCGGCAACGTATTCCGCCCAGGTTTTACTGTTGTCGTTGGCGGCGATGGTCAGGATGAACCAGATGCGGCGCTGATATTTATTGATGATGGTCTGACGTAACGCCTGTATGGCGTTGATGTCATCCTTCGTGCTGACCGGCTCGGTGATCACCACGCCTTCAACTGAAACAGTTTCCTGAGCCGCCAGTATGGCGTTCTGCCATACCTGGCAGGCTGGCGTTGCTTCTTTGCCTTTGCCGGCTTCCGGCAGAACGGCAACATAGAAAAAGGCATTCTGTCCGGCATTGGTCAGTGCAGACTGAAGGAAGTTCTTCAGCGGGCTGGCGTTCTTTCCCAGTAGCTCATCCAGATCGCTGTTGGCATTAACCGGCAGAACCTCACCTTTGTTGTTTTGTGCATTGCCCACAAACAGCAGCGTATTTTCCACGCCGTCCGGTGAACTGCTGAATGTGTTGTACTGTTCAATCGTGACAGATGGCCATGTCATGGTTTGTCTCCTGATTTTGTTATCTCGTGCCGCCGTAATGCAGGCTACGCAGCTGCGCTTCCAGAATGCGGGCAAATTCAGCATCGCTGGCTCCCAGAAATGCGCGGGAGGGGATTTTGATTTCCCATACACGTTTTTTCTGCTCGCCTTTCAGAATGCTGATCACCAGTCCGGCCTGCGCCATACTCATGTTTTCCATAATCCATTTCAGGGAAGGTTTTCTGCGCCCCCTGCGCCCGGTCTTTTTGCTGACTGCGCCGACGGGGGCGCGAAAGCCCAGAGAAAGAAGGCGTTCTGCCTGCCGTCGTGTGGCGGGACGGGTGCGCATGGCTTCGCTGTCCCGGCGCTTTGTGGCGCGGCCTTTGATGGTTGCGCCGTGCTGTTGCACCCACGCGACCGCCCCACCATGAGAGCCGGTGTTGTAAGCCCCTTTTTTGAAGAAAAGGCGGACACTTTTCCCGCTGCCGTCAACCCTGATGGCCAGCAGTTTCGGCAGTCCCAGCAGCATTTTGTTTTTATACCTGCCGCTGGCTTTATCCGGTCTTTTTCGTGGTGCCCAGGCTGCCCCCTCCGGTGTTCGCTGTGCTTTCACATTGCGTCGTGCAGCCGGTATCAGGCCGTATTTCGCAATGCGAACCAGCAGCTTTCTGGCCTTTGCCGGCGGAAGTTCTGCCTCTCTGATGGCGCGACGAACCTGCCGGAGTTGTGACTCGTTAATCACTGGGCGCGTCATGGCATCACCTGACAGTGAAGCTGATGCGCCTGAGCCACCCAGATTTCAGGCTTTTCCAGCTGGTAACGTTTCCCGCCTCTGGGGATGGGGCCGTTTTCGTCCTCAACCAGGGTGATGGGATCAACCAGCGGCAGACTGATTTCCAGCCATGCCACTTCATTTTCATCATCCACTTCGACGTCAACGGCTGGCGCATCCGGTGCCAGGCGCTGGCGCAGGTCGCCGCCGTTGTCTGCCAGCCAGGCTTCAACCAGAGAAAACACCAAATCCGGATTGAGCTGACGATAGGGCCATGCGTCCCATCGCAGAAAAGCCGTATATTTTCGGACCTGCGTACATAACTGCCCGTGCCCCAGCGACTTCGTAAACGGAACGAGCGTGATGTCGTCCATGTCACTGGTGAACGGAATGCGTGCGCGTGCCGGCAGATTGTTTTCAATGAATGCCGTCAGGCTGGCGAGTTGCGTCATACCATTTCCTTAATCAATCAGCGCGATGGATGCACGCGGTCGGCCCAGCAGCGCCCGCACCGCCATGGCCGCTTCAGCCAGCAACGTCCGGCGGCTTTCGCTGGCTTCTGATGATGGCTGCGCCTCGCGCCGCCCCACGCTGGCAGATTCCGGCAAAAGATCGGCCTTTGCGCGGGCATACACAGCCTTGGTGTACAGTGCTGTAATGTGGTTCTGCATCCGTTCAGGTTGTGCATCCGTATTGCGCGGCTCTGGTTGCAACACGGTGTAACCCGGAATATCGGCGGCCCGGATGTGGCCCTGTTCCTGCCAGTATTCACGGCGTGCAGCCAGTTCAGTGTTAATCTCTGTTACCGCGCAAAGCAGTGCCGTCAGCACCGTTTCGTGTGACGTGACGGCGGGGATGCTGCGGCTCTTTTCAAAATCGCCGGCATCAATATCCGGCCAGAATCCATCGTTCTGAATAATGGCCTGCTGATAGTGAATGCTTTTCCCGTCAAACATGCTCACTCCGGGGAAAGGCGGGCTGACCGGTTTCCGCAGTGTGCTGATGGCTTTTGCCGGCACACCTCCACCGCGCCCGCCCGGTTGTTGGGAGTCGTTTACGTGCCCTGCAACGCGCGCAGTCTTGCGGCAATGCGCTGGCGCAGGGTTTTCACCTGAATTTTTGGATGCAGCCAGGCAGCCCGTTCCAGACACTGGTCGGCCTGTTGCAGTCTCTCCGGATCGTTAATTGCACTGGCCAGCGGTTTACCGTCATCGCCGCGCAGCAGCAGGACGCCTGCAAAGCGCCAGTAGCGGGCAGCAAGGCGTTCATTCACGCGCCATTTGTCACGGATTTTTTCAAACACCTGCTGAAAATATGGCGCGATACTGTTCCCACGTTCAGCTTCGGTTTCTGCCCATTCAAGAATGAAATGGGCCACAAACGTTGGCAGCTCGCTTTTGAAGTTCTCCGGCGTCTTTTGCCCCTGCTCAATGGCAATGTCAGCCCACCGCAGCGCCATCTCAAACTGCCCGGTATCGAACAGCCAGATGATGCAGTACACCAGAATGGGATTCTGATAGACGCGTTCCCCCTCCAGATAAGCCTGTGCGTGTGGCAGCCAGCGGGGCAGCAGCGTGTTCCGTTTGAATTCCAGCTTGTCAGACAGCAGCTCCATGTTGTGCAGTTGTCTGATGTCGTTATCCAGTGCCAGCAGCTTAATGTGCTGACTCTCTGTGCTGATGGCGCTCCCGTCCGTTCTGGTCATGAGCGCCGCACGGCGCTCATCCATCTGTCGGGCACGTTGTCGCTGCATTGGCGTTGGCATACCGTGCGCTCCGTTTATCAGGCGATGGTGACCGCAGACTCATCTACGGCAGCATATAAATCCGGATCGCCCAGGGCGTACCCCTCGTAACGCCAGTATGAGTTTTCGAACTGTTTGCGATCGCCCACATCTTCTGCCTTGCGGCGGCGGGAGCCTTTCAGCGTCAGGATCTGCAGGTTTGGCAGCATGGTCACCACCATACGTTTGCCCGGCATAAACGGCGGAATGATGGCCTTGCGGCCTGCAATGTTCTTTGTCAGCAACTGTGCGGCCACTTTTTCGGTAGGCTTATCCTCTTTGTTGTAGAGGCGTAGTTCTTCAGCAGCCACAAGGTCTGCGCCGACCAGTACGGTAAGTCGTGGGTCGTTGTGATACTGTGCCGGGATGTAAGTGCGGATCAGGTCTGAGGCCATGGCATCAAGACCGACATAATCGCCGCCTTCGCCCAGGGTAACGGCGTCTGTCAGAATACGGGAGGTATTGCCGGGCTGTTCTCCCCACTTTTTGGCGATTTCATGCCAGCCGATGTTGACGTCTTCGCCGTTCGGGTGACTTTCCGGGTCAGAGTTTTCCGCTGCTGTTTTACCGTTAAAGCCAATGCGCAGCATATCCAGCGCAAAGTTGGTGACGGCGGCGGAGTTCATCAGGTTGAAAAATTCCTGCGGGCTGCCGGCATTCGCCCAGATGGCGAGTTGTTCCCAGGTGATCACGCAGCAGGAATCAGTTTCAACGAGTTTAAATTCGTTGCCTTTGATGCCCGAACCTTTAGCGAAACGACCGCTTTTCACGCGACCGGTGCGCAGTGTGGATTCGCCCACGGCGACGACCTGCCCCTGCGGGTGCGGAACGTCCATGCAGGTGATGAAACTCAGAAACTCCGTGCTTTCCAGCAGGGCTTTACGCAGAGCAATACTGCGTGGCTCGGTCAGCGAAAAGAAACGATCGCTTGATTTCCCGCAGTCACTGAATGTTTTTTGCAGTTCGCTGATGTACTGATTAACCAGCTTTTGTGCTTCTGGTGTCATGTTCATTGCGTTCTCTCCGGTTACACCAGGTTAAAAGTTTCGCCACCGGCCGGATTGTTGCCCGGCAGCTTCGTGGCGTCCTTGCTGAGTTCAGCAAATGCGGTTTCCATACTGGTAACCTTCTCCGCGATGGCGTTCACTGTGGAGAACAGCTTTTCGCCCTGCTCGGTGGTCAGCGTGAAGGTTTTGTCGTCCTTGTTGTTCTGTTCTGCGTTGTCCTGCCCCTGAACGCCGGTGCTGCCTTCCGGCTTGTTATCACCGGTATCTTTCGAGGCATCCTTCGCGCTGAACTGCGCGACGTTTTTTTCCAGCTCGTCCAGGCGTTCACTGGTTTTATTAATGGCACCCATTAACTGGCTGAACTGTTCTTCGTTCATGGCTTGGTAAATTCCCTGTTGGTGATTGTCAGATGAGAAGAAGCGGGAGAAGAAGTTGCGTTTGGCCTGCTCATCATCAGGCTGCAGCGTAAAATTCAGCGCCTCTGCGTTGCCCATATGGATGGCTTCCCCCATGGAAAACTGCAGGCGTGTAGTGTTAATGCTGGCTGGGGTATCCGTCACGGCGATACCGGACACAAAGAATTTGCCCGTGCCCAGATAGTTTTCCCGCACTTCAATGGAGGTAAAAAGTTTCTGCCCGGCCTTATTGGCTTCAATCAGGAAGCGATTTGGGATCAGGCGTGCTTTAAGCTGCACCTTTTCACCAAATTTTTCGACTTTCAGGGCATCAACAATGCCGTAGTTATTGGTGAAGGCACGCCATCCGGAATCGGCGTGATATGGCCAGAGCATGGCGGCTCGCTCGTCCGGGTTGTAAACCTCGGCGGCATCCGTCAGCCACTTCGGTTCAATTTCCCGACCGTCGATGGTGGGGCCTGATGTGGCAACCACAACCCAGTCTGTTTTCTGCTTCGTCATCTGAATTAATCCGCTGATAAAAATTAAACTGGCGTTATTTAACGGAGAAATGAAAACGTCGTCATCTGATTAATTTCCGGTACTTTCGGATATGCGCATATATCCGAAAAATACCGAAAAGCGATATTCGTTTTTAAAAAAGCCTTTGCTGAAAATGCATAAATTAAAATTGCATCAGCAGGTGAGGTTTATTTATGGCGTATTCTGATGAGGTGATTGCTGCTGCAAAATCGCTCTATCTGAAAAGGCACACACCAAAAGAAATACAAAAGAAACTCGGACTGAACAGCCCGCGAATTGTTTATTACTGGGCGACAAAGTTTGAGTGGTACACGCAGCTCAATACGGAAGGTGTGGAGGATGTTATCGCCCGGCGTCTCGCTGTACTGGCGGAGCGTGACCATAAAACGCCGGAAGAACACGATGAACTCGACCGCCTGATTGGTCATCACGTCAAACTAATGTCGGTCAGAAACAAGCACACGGAACGAATGGCTGAGATTGCGCGAATGGGAGTGGACATCCCCCAGCCTGGCCGTTATGGAAAAGAAGAACGCGGAGAAAAAGGTGCAGGTAAGAAAGAGCGTCCCCGCAAAACTAATGACGTTTCCGGACTGACTGCTGAAAGTTTTGAGCCGTTTACGAAAAAGTTGTTTGCTTATCAGTTGCATCTGCGTGAAAACAAATTCCGCCGTGTACGCAACCTGCTTAAATCCCGCCAGATTGGGGCGACGTATTACTTCGCGTTTGAGGCATTTGAAGATGCAGTATTAACCGGCGACACACAGATATTTTTATCGGCATCAAAACGTCAGGCCGAAGTGTTCCGTACTTATATTGTAAAAATTGCACAAACAGAGTTTGGCATTCCCATTAAAGGCAATCCGGTTAAGTTAAGTAATCTGGCTGAACTGTATTTTCTGGCGACCAACAGTAACACAGCGCAGTCAAACAGCGGCCACCTGTATATTGATGAATACCTGTGGATCCCCGGTTTTCGCCGTCTCAATGAAGTGGCATCAGGGATGGCCACCCATAAACACTGGCGCATTACCTATTTCTCCACGCCGTCATCCAAAACACACCAGGGTTACCCGTTCTGGTCTGGCGATGAATGGCGCAAAGGCGATCCGAAACGAAAAGGGGTTGAGTTTCCGTCCTTTGATGAGCTGCGCGATGGTGGGCGTGAATGTCCGGATGGTCAGTGGCGCTATGTGGTTACGCTGGAAGATGCCATTGCCGGCGGCTTTAACCTTGCTGACATCAACGAACTGCGCGAGCGATACAACGAAACAGCGTTCAATATGCTGTTTATGTGTGTGTTTGTGGATGACAAAGAGAGCGTCTTTAAATTCGATGATCTTGTGCGTTGTGGTGTTGATGTCAGTACGTGGGAGGATTTTCACCCGGAAGAGCCCATGCCATTTGGTAACCGTGAGGTTTGGGGCGGCTTTGACCCTGCGCGCTCCGGCGATAACGCCACATTTGTTGTGCTGGCACCGCCGCTGGTTGCGGCAGAACGATTCCGCGTGCTGGAAAAACACCACTGGCGCAGCATGTCATTCCAGTTTATGGCAGAGCGTATCCGCAGCATTAAGGCACGCTATAACATGACGTTTATCGGCATTGACGTCACCGGTCTTGGCTACGGTGTCTTTGAGCTGGTTCAGGGATTTGCCCGCCGTGAAACAGTGGCCATTCATTACAGCGTGGAATCCAAAAACCGCCTGGTGATGAAGATGCTGGATCTGATTTACGCCAACCGTATTGAGTGGGATGAGGAAGCTACGGATATTCCGGCATCGTTCCTGGCCATTCGTCAGGAATCCACCAACAGTGGCAATAAAGTTACTTTTACCGCCGAACGTAGCGAAGAAACCGGGCACGCTGACATCTTCTTTGCCATAGCTCATGCCGCAAGTAATGAACCCCTGAACTATAAGCACAAGCGCAAATCAACATGGATCCTGTCAGATGAGTAAAAAGAAAAAATACCCCGTGTTACACGATGGCGTGGCAAAAAAAACAGCCAGCAAAATGACGTTTATTGAATTTGGTGACCCGGAGCCGGTCGCTGCATGGGGCTGTTATTACGGCTCGCTCTGGGATGGCTATAACGGCTGGTACACGCCGCCAATTGAGCGCATGGATCTCGCCATGTTGTCCAATATCGCACCGTATCACGGCGCGGTATTGCGTGCGCGCGTCAATATGATCATGCAGGGTTTTCGGGGTGGTGGTGGTATGACACACGCCGCCATGGCGGCAGCAGTAACCAATCTGCTGATATTCGGGGATATGGGGTTGCTTAAAGTGCGCAATGGCTTCGGTCGAGTGGTGCGCCTGCATACGTTACCTTCTCTGTACCTGCGGCGTAACAACGAGGGGGGCACGGTGATTGTGCAGGCAGCACTGGAAGATCTCGTTTATCAGCCAGGCGAAGTGGTGTTCGTGGCCATTTATGACCCACAACAGCAGGTTTACGGTGTCCCGGATTATATTCACGGGATGGAATCCGCCATGCTGAATGTGGATGCCACCCGCTTTCGCCGCAAGTATTACAAGAACGGCGCACATCTTGGTTATATCCTGTATTCCACTGACCCGGACATGGATCCCGAGCTCGAGGCGGAATTCCGTAAAAAGATAGAGGCGTCAAAAGGGGCGGGCAATTTTAAATCCATGTTTATCAATATACCGGGCGGAGACAAAGAAGGCGTTAAGGTGATCCCTATCGGGGATTCAGGTACAAAAGATGAGTTCCTGAATATAAAAACCATCAGTGCCCAGGATCAGCTCGTTGCGCACCGTTTCCCACCCGGACTTGCCGGCATCATTCCCGCAAATACGGCCGGGCTTGGTGACCCACTGAAATCCCGCGAGGCATATTACAGGGACGAGGTTATTCCGATGCGCCGCCTGATCATGGAGGGAATCAACAGTGACCCGGATATCAGGCGACTGGGGGAGGTGAAATTTATTCTTGAATTTGATGAGCCCCCGGAGTGATGTGCGACATGCGAAAAGAGCAGGTAAAATCAGCAGCAGGAAAACGCTGCTCCGGGAGGTGGAAAATGCGCAGACAAAAAGCGCGATGTTTTTGCTGTGGTGAACGCGCAGTGATTGAGAAGACCTTCTGGAAAGATGATCGCTTTGCAGATGTTTATTACCGTTGCACCCGTCTCGAGTGTGGGCACACCTGGGTGATGAACCTGACCTACTCGCACACACTGGTGCCCAGCGGGCTGGAGAATGGCGTGTTAAAGCTGTTGATTGAACGAATGCGCCCGGAAGAAAAACAGATGGCGCTGGAGTTGTTGCAGGCCGGATAGCTGACGCGCTTCGCTTGTCCAACCCGGAACGGGCGCACAAAGAATTTGCGCACCCGTTCCGGGTTTTCTTATTCAATGGCAGACAACTGATAATTTGTGTCTTCCTGCAGGCTGGTTAAAGAAATATTATCCAGTGCAGCCAGAATAACGTGCTGTGTATATAATCCGGAACATTTCATTGCCCGGACAATATCACCAACACTGTAATTTTCTTTTGTTGGGATATATCCACCACCCGGGCCGCGTGTGGCTTTTACCAGGCTACTTTCCCGTAAATATCTGAATATTTGCTCCAGATATGACAGTGAAACGGTTTCTTTGCTTAATTGCCGGAGCGAGATTGGCTTTCCGGTGTACTGTTTCACAAATTTAATCATTACCATAACTGCAACTGATGCACGCTGGCTTCCGGAATTATCTTTCATCATGATTACTTCCATTAATGGCATAAATTGATGGAGCGGGTCAGTGAATAAAGAGGCAATACATTCCATCCCTTAGAGCGCCAGCTGTCTGCAACATCTTTACTTCTTGTTATCGCCGGTATTCCAATAGGATTATTTGCGTGCATCCATGCCACTGGCTCTGCTTCCAGTGATGCAAGTGCGATTTCCAGTGCGATTAACATATTGTGATCGTCTTCATCAAGACCGAACGGGATGTCTTCGCGCCACGATTTAAACTCTGTGATTTTACGTTGTAACCATTCTTTGGTAATGGTGGACATAGTTACTCCTGTTTTCACTTCGGGAAAAACGCCTGAATATTCTTTTTCACCTGCTGCATATGGGAGGCGCTGTCTGCTGCTGGTTGCGCAGGTTTTTCAGGCTGTACTGGTAGCGGTGGCATCCGTATTTCGTCTTCTGACCATTCTGCCAGCGAATACGCCAACGCGGGGGTGCGTTTTATAAGAGCCAGTCCAGCCAGAAAAGCCGCGCGTTGTGCGCGGCTGCGTTCGGAGGCTGGCAGGCTGTCGAGGTAACTGCACGCCTCCCGTTCGCTCTTGACGACGGCGGGCTTCAGATAGAAACTTATCCGTCTGGTTGGTGTCGTCATTGATTTACTCCTTGTCCATTGCGTACAGCCCATTAACCAGAGCAAACTGTGGCACCCCGTCCGCGATGAAAGTCGCATTAACTCCGCAGGCTTCGCGGATAGCGGGTGCCACAATCTCCGCTCCTCCACCTACAACCATCACCCGCCCGTAACCCGAAAAACCCGCCAGCGCGCGGATCACGCGTTGTTTCAGTGTTTCCTCCTTTTCACGAATAACTGCCATCAGGCTGGCGTAATGTGCGTTATTGTGGATGTGCTGGCGCAGCCAGGCTTCATCGTGGCGATGTTCGATAATGGTATTAGCGATGTGGTGACTGGTACGCATACCGTTGGTGGCCATCACCGACAGCACGGCATCGGCCATCAGAGAAACGCCTACGTGTGGATCGCAAAACACCTGGCTGATACCTGCCAGTTGTCCCTGAACCTTTGCCACATCCAGCGTGGTTCCGCCCAAATCCACAATCAGCAGGGATTCAAACTGACTCATGTCAGCCAGTGCCTTAAAGCCAGCCGGAATGGATTCAGGCATAACCCGTACGTTGCGGATAGTGAATGCCTCACTGTTCTGATACTCCACCGGGCGCATAACGTTCGCTTTTTTGCGGTTGATGTTGGTCATATCCGGCTGGGCGTTTGTGTCGAAATACTCGCTCAGTGGCAGGGTGACAACCACATCCACTTCCTGTGGTGTGATACCTGATTTGACCAGCGCGTGATGAATGGCAATGACATTCACATCGCTGTACTGGTATTGCGTGTCGGTCGTCTGGACAAAGCGATCGCTGACCGGATCAAAACCATAGCGCACGCCATCAAGCATGTAGTTTGCGGGCTGCGTGCCACCGAACGGCGCAGACCATTCCGACTTGAAGCTGTTCGGGCTGATGGCGTTGCGGCGTTCGCCGTTCTCAGTCCATGCCAGCTTGATGTTGGTGGAGCCGTCGTCGATACAAATTTTCATGTCGATTTTCCTTATGTTGGTTAATTAACCGTTTACGGGATTCTGAAATCCCGCTTTCGCCTGTTTTGTGCGCGCTTCATATATCGCGGCGCGTTTTTTGCTCATTTACGGGATTTGTAAATCCCGTTTTTGTCTGTTTTTTGTTTCCACTGGTCAGGCCACCCCGCAGCAGGTTTGCTTTGCGGCGGGCGCGTTCAGTGGTTTCACTGATTCTCTGTGCGTGCTCTGCGTCACGGATGGCGCGCAGCATGTCAGAAAGCACGGTAACGGGTGTTTTCATGGTGTTCTGGTCTTGCTGAAGTGTGGATGCCAGGCGTGCGGCGGCTTCGGGGTCTGATGCCCCCAGCTGTTCCAGATAGCTGGCGACCGGGTTATGACGGATCTCCGTGCTGCTTACGCCGTGATTGCGGCTCAGGCGCTGCCAGAGCTGCGTGATTCGGCTGTCCGGGCGGGTATCCGGTTTGCGTACAATTTCAAATCCCTGCGGTGCAATGATGCTGCCGTCAACGTACAGGCTGCCGCCCCGTAACAGGTGCTGCATCTGCTGTTCACCGATATGCAGGCCGAGAGATTCAGCAGACTCCCGCCATTCTTTAGCGAGTAACTCGTGGTTATCAGGCAAAGGCTGTGGCTGTTTGCGGCTCTGTGTCCAGTTCTGCATTTCATCGCTGCTGTTTTTTGCCTGTTTGTCACGAAGCGAACGCATCAGCGCCCGGCGTTCGTGCCGTTTCAGTGAGCGCATCCATTCATTTACTTCAACGCCGTCAGGAAGCTGCGGCCACGGTGCTGGCCGTTCTTCCGGCTGTTCTGTCCCGTTGTTGTCCGTTTCCTGTACACGGGGACAGTTATTGCCACGAGTCCAAGGGGCGGCAGGGCCGCCCTGAAGGTCAAAACCATTTTCGCGGGCGCTGTCTTTCGCTTCCGGTTTGCGTCTTACCAGCTTCCAGTTATCCTGATGCGTGCACACACGGGAGGATTCCCCGATGAGTGGCGACCAGATCCCGTAAATCTGTACACTCTGTTCGCCGTAATCGTTCAGCTCATCGGCGAGGTCGTAGGCGGTGCGAATCAGGTAGTCTTTGCGTGGAACAAGTACGCCGCCCTGTTTTTCAATGTAGGTGGCAAAACACCCGGCATCAGCGGCAGCAAGAACCGCATCCATTGCGTCATCCTTCAGCCGTTGCGGGCCTTCCGGGTTGCGTGCCATCTGGCTGGCAAGGCGGCGGAGTTCACGCCACACCTGACGGGAGGGAATGCCAAAGAACTGGAACTGGCGGACCCGGTGAAGGCGCGCCCAGCCGATGGCGCGCTCCACGCTCTCGGCCATTGATTTACCTGTTTCGTGGTCAACGCGTGGCTTGCCCGTTTTCGGGTCGATGCCATCCACGGCACGGCTGTCCAGGTTTTTCCCGATGTAGGTGGCGATGTAGCTGGTCGGTGTGCCTTTTGAGCCGTCGACGTGCTCCGCCTTAAAGCGTGGGGTAATATCATCACCCAGCTCGTGACGATCTTCCTGAATGGCAATATCGCGGGTGTGGGACACAATGGTGTCGATTTCTTCCGGATGAGCAAAGACCATCATATGCCAGTGCACGGTGCCGTCATGGTGAGGCTCCACCGTGCGGATGCCATACCAGCGCAGGCCGTCGCGGTTCAGTTTCTTGCGGACCGCCGCAAAAAACGTGTTAACCAGGTAATCGCTGGAGTCGCGCATGGTGGCCCCGTTCCATTTGGGATTCGGATGACCGTTCTCTGTTGTGGCGTGGTATTTTGACGGGCAGGTGACAGTCAGAAACACCGCTTTGTCGCCACGGGCTTCGGCCAGAAGCTCCAGCCCCTTCATGGTGGCCATCATTTCTGCCTTACGGTGAACCGGGTTACTTACTCCCGCGTAATACACTGTCTCGAGATCAATCGTGAACCCGTCTTCGTTTTCCAGCATGAAACTTTTCAGGAAATCGCGTGTTTTCTCGCGCTGTGCGCGAAACTCGCTTAACGCGTCCTGGCTCAGATAGGGAGATGTTTTTCTGGAAACCAGACAGGCGGCGCGGAGTTGTTCTTCCCGCCACTCGCAACGTAACAGCCACAGTTTGCGTTTCCACCATTCTGCACAGGTCAGGCGAAGGATTGCGCCCGGCAGCAGCTCCGTGTCCGGTTCGTTCCTCCGGTCTTTGTCTGTTGTCAGTGCGTCATAATGTGGAGGCATGGCGTGCAGGTGTAACGCCATGCGGGCCAGCATCTGATACGCCTTCAGGGTTACATCCATGGTCAGCTCGCCATCGGTCGCGCCAAAGCCATCGCAGAGTTTTTCGAAGGTGCTGCTGAACATCGCCGCCGTCATGGCGGCCAGCGTCTGTATCTGGTGTTTGTTGAGCTGCGGCAGGTAAAGCAAATCATCCAGGTGTTCGCGTCCGGCAAGGGAGCGATAACCCGGTGTCAGCCAGCGGTGGTCGGTGCGATCCAGACGTTCGAATATTTTGCGCAGGGTTCCGCGCGCGTAGCGTTCAGCCTGCCAGCTCTTTTTGCCTTTCCGGCGATCAGCTTCCTGTTTTTTGCGCAGGAAGGAGAGGTGGCGAATAAGCGGATCGCGCAGATAGGACGGCAGCAGGCGGAGCGAGGCCATGGCTTCATCCACCGCGCCGCGTGCCTGTTTTCTGGCGTCTCCTGCCAGTGTGATGGTTTTGTCCTGTTTTTCCTGTGCGTCCAGGCTTTTATTAATCAGGTTGCCCAGCGGCGTGGCGGAGAACGCCGCATCAGCCATTTCCTGGCGGCGCTCGTTCTCTGCCCGGTAGGCATCCAGCCAGGAGGAAAGCGCGGATTCAGGTGCGGGGATCCCCGTTCCTTCACGCCCTACTGCGTGGCGCGGTTGTTGCCAGTCCCTGATGAACTCTGTCGTCATAGTGATTTACTTCGTCATGCCATTCAGGGTGTCGCGGCAGACGGCAGCCAGCCGCTGAATTTCCAGCACGGTGTCTTCTGTGTCGGCATGGCGATGTGTGATGCGGATGCTGTCGGCAATCACATCGACGATTGCAGAGGATGGGCGCTGGTAAATGCCAATAACGGACGGGGTGCCACCTTCAATGCGGTAAAGCCTGTAATTTCCCTCGTGGCTGTCAATCATGTAGCGACCATCAATAACAATCTTTCCGTCAGCGAGCTGCGGTACAGGCAGGGATTTCAGGTACATGTCATAACGTTCACGTACGCGAACGGCAAGATCACGCTCTGTGTTGAGCAGGTATTCAAGAAAGTCGTTGGCGAGAATCATTGCGGCAATCCTCTTGTTACAGATGTGCGAAGGCCTCCCGCCGCAAGGTGCAGGAAAGGCCCGGAACAGGAATTAATGGAGTTTGTTTTGCTGCTGGATGAGCTGCTGAAGCTCGCGCAGATCATCCGCCAGATAACTGAAAACAGCGGATGAGTAGAGGTTTGAAAGTTCGCAGCTACGCTCATGCAGCATATTGATGTGCATGATTTTAGCGACGCGGAATGCGCGGGAAAGTCTGCGGTTGATTTCAGTCTGGATGTGACGACGCTCCGCGATAGCGCGGAGCTGTTTGCGGTTTGCCATGGAGTGGCCTCTTTGGTTGTAAGTTTTGAAAACTCACCATCCAGAGCTGCGAAACTGTGGGTGGCGAGACGTACGGGGTTCGCAGTACCGGCAACCAAAGAACCCGGCCCGACCGAAGTCGGCCCCGTACGCCCCGCCATAATTCGTGTGCGAAAAAGACGTGGCAATACAGTACGCACAAAAAAACCGCTGGCGCGGTTGTGCGCTTTGGTTGTCAGCAGGCTGCGAAACCCGGCACCCGTTTTATGAGGTGCAGCGGAAATGTAACCTGACTGATTGCGGCATGGCAAGCGGTTTTTTTGTGTATACATGGGTTAAGCTTCTGACAGTGACACGGATTACACGGCGTACAGGCCGCGAGCGTGACACCACACTTCAAACATTCGTTTCACAATTTCGCGGCAGTAGTAGCCATCAACATCCCTTGTCAGGTCATAGCGATTGCCGTAACGCTGGCGCATCCATCGTTCAAAGGCTTTGTGCATGTTCTGTCCTCTGGCTTTTTGTTTATTCGTTATATTTTCGGCCAGCGGTTTCACTGGCCGGGTTGAATTACTTCACCGGAACAAACGGAACAGCGGTGTTACTGGTCATGTATTGCGGTAGCGTGCCGTTCCATTTGTTAATCGCTTCCAGCTCCATAACGCCGGGATTCTGGCGCAGAGCTTCACCGCGTAAACGAATGGCGTCGGCTTCAGCCTGGGCTTTTGTTCGAATGGCATCAGCCTGTCCGGCAGCTTCTGCGCGCAGCATGTTGGCTTCTGCTTCGCGTTGCTTAACTTCCTGCTCGCGTTGCAGAGTTTTCTGGTTTGCCGTGACTTTGGCATTAATGCTGTCGATAACGGTTGGCGGGTATTCCGGCTTACCCACATAAGAGAGGCTCATTACCTGAATGCCGATAGGTGTCATTTCTGCCTGAATGTCTTTAAGTGCTGAATCCAGCAGTTCAGACTTGCCACCGTCGATAAATTTATCGGTGGTCATTTTGCTGGCCAGTCGGTTGAGTGCGTCGGCGATCTTCTGGCGCAGGTCGGTGTCGGTAATGTCATCCACGCCTTTGCGGTAGGTCTGAAACACAGTGGTAACTTTGGATGGATCAACCTTGTAGGCCACACCGATGTGATAGCCGATGGTTGTGCCGTCACTCATCTGGAAGCTGAACGGCTCATCGTAGGTCTTCATTTGTTTGAAGGTCGGGAAGATGTAAACCTCGGTATTCCAGCCAGTCCAGTAGCGGCCAACGCCAACCACTTCGCCAACGCCTTTGTCGTCGCCCAGCTTGTTGACTTTGATGCCCACATTACCTGGCTCAACGCGATCGCAGCCAACCAGCAGGATGGCGGCAAAAAGCGGGAGAATCTGAAAGGGTTTGAATTTCTTCATTGTTTGATTTCCTTGATGTACTTACTGAAAAGGCGAACAACGCCTGCCGGGTACAGCATGGCAATGAAAATGCCCAGCAATACCAGGAAGGAGCTGTCTGATGAAATCATTCGGGGGAGTAGTCCTGCATACAGAATGAGAGAGACGAGGACGCATACCAGCGCCCACATGTATGCGCGAAACCAGGTCTTTTTGTTCATGTTGATTGCTCTCTTTTGTTATTCAGGAAAAAGTCAAAAACGTTATCGATGCGCATCATGAGTTCGCGCTGCATCGCTTCTGGCGTTTCCGGTTCGCCTGGCGACCCCAGCGTTGCGCAGAAATCAGCGATCTCGTGCTGAATGAGTTCTTTCAGCGTCGGTAAGGAATTCATGTGTGTGCGGCGATGCCTGCGTGTGATTCGCCTTCTGCTCATTTACGATGCTCCTGTACCTGTCGGATAAGATTCACCCGCGCCACGTTGGTGGCGCAGAAATAAGTGCCGTCAGTGAGGTAGATGTGGTGTGCATCCTTTTCCGAACGATGTTTGTCGATAGTGGTAATCAGGCGTTCGTCGACCTCGTATTCGCGCCCTCTGGAGGTAAAGCGAACGACGGGAAAATGCTTAATTGCCATTGCGCCCCCTTTGTCCGGTAACCCTATGCGTTAAATACGGCACGTTGCGCGTCATCAATGAATACAGCTTGAGAGCGTTCTATCAGGCGGAGATTTGTCAGAAGCTCTGACTCTTTTGTGTGGTAAGGCGTTATCAGGTATTTGCCGTGCAGTTCGGCAATAATGGTGTATCGCAGCATCATTGCTGAACCAAGAATATAAATGCAGCGTCCAATGCTGGACGGATTCATGGTTGCAACTGTTGACTGTGTTTTAAGAGTGTCGATTTCTTTGCTCTGTTCCTCAATAACTTTGGCTGCTTCAGAGGTGGCTATTGCGATGGTCAGTGCGTAAAGCGCTGCCATATGTTGATTATCTTTCTGGGCTGCCCTGGACAGCTTGTCTTGCTCTGCTGACACTATTTTTAATGTATTGATAATATTTTTTTCTTTTGCGTTCATTTTATATCTCCGTTATTTACGTGTGCGAATACCTCCGCGAATGCGGATAGTTTTCAGGTTTTCGGGTTTAATCTGGTGTTTTGTTTAATCTGTTATTTGTCAGTGAAAAAGCGTTCAATCTTTTTTACTGAATGAATAATTCGCATAATCCCAATGGCGCAGGCCACCGAAATAATCAGAACAAGCCATGAGATAAATATACTCATGCAATATTCCCCAGTTTATATGGCTCAATATGGTCCCCGTTTTCTGCGGCGCAGACGAGTATGGAAAGCTCGTCGAGCGCGTCCGGGTCGTCAATGTAAAAAGCTGTGTCGTATATACTCTTGATGGCCCTGGTCAATGACTCTCGGGCTGCGAGTTCAGCATGAGTGCCTGATGCGCTTATGCGAAAATGAAAGCGCTCAAGTGCTTTATTGACGAGAGTTTTATATTCTTTATCCATCGCAACGCCCTTTAATCTGCCTTTTGAATTTCAGCTTCTGAATCCATGCAGATAATTTCGATATAGGGTTCATCGCCATTAACCTGACGTGCTTTTTCAGCTTCGCTAATAATTTCGCGCACGGTCTGGTACGGAAGTTCCACAAACAATCGCGTGCCGTTCAGATAAAGGTAAGTAGCCACATCTTTTGCTGCCGGGACTACAGCATCAATAGCCGATGCGCGTAATAACAGTTCACCGCGAAAATCAATAAAACGGATAAATACACCTTGTGCATGCTCTTTGGTCATAAAGCACCTGTTATAAATCAGCCTGTTTAATAAAACTTTGCCCGCGAAGCAGACGATCAACCGTGCGTAGTGCTTCGTATAATGTGAAATCCTGCCCGAACTGATTGTCGCCGCAGCTCAATGCAAAAATGCGGTTTCCGGTAAACGGATTGCGTGGGCATTTGTGAACCACGATTCCAGCTTTCTCAATCAGCCAGGCATGCTCGCCGATTTGTTTTACTGGGTAGCCATCCGGCGTTGCGTGTGTATCACTCAGGCTGTAGCGGATGTTGCTGCGTGATGCACTGGTAGCGAAACGGTTAGCGTGGCGTTCAGCACCATTACGAAAGCGTGAATTACGTTGCTGTTTCATATCAAAACTCCCTGCATCTCATGCAGCAAAATTAAGGAAGCCTAATCCCAAATCTTCCGCCAGCTTCTTGGCTTTATTAAGCCAGTGGTTGCGCCAATCTTTACGCTCAGGAGGAAGCTGTTTCGTTGCGTCATAGACCATTTCGAGCCACTCGTTCCATAGGATGAGAAGGCGGCGTGAACTTCCTTCCTCGCCTAAAACTTCACGCTCAGTGGCCAGAGGGATGAGCCGACGTTCCACCAACTTTCTTACGGCTGATTCGGTCTTGCCCGTGCGGCGGGCAAATTCATCGACGGTGATGGGGTCTGGGATCTTAAACAATGCCCTCAATAGTTCTTCATTCATGTGATAATCTCCCTGTTTGGGGTATAGGTGAGATATTTACCCCATAGTTCAACTCATTGTTTGCATAATGCACTACATATTTGGAGAATGCAATATGATTTTGGAGATTGGTGAAAAACTAAAACTAATGCGTGAAAGTGAGCGCATTACAAGTCGCAATGAGGCTGCGGAGTTAATAGGTATTCCGCATAACGCGCTATGGCGTTATGAGACTGGCGAATCCATACCCAAAGGGGATGTAATGATGAAAATCTTAAATTGCCCGCGGTTCGAAAAATATGCCTTGTGGTTTATGACTGGGAAAATTGCGCCTGAATCCGGGCAGATAGCTCCGGCTCTCGCACACTATGGGCAAGAGCCAACGGATTTACCCCCATCCGAAAGGAAAATTGGTTAACCCTTTATTATTCTTACGTTTTACAAACTGGAAATGTCTTTCCTCGTTTCACCGGAGGGCTTGCCAATGGCAATTAAAGCACTCGATGGTGGACGGTATAAAGTGGATGTTAGACCGCGTGGCCGAAGTGGACGTCGGATTCAGCGGATTTTTAAGAAAAAGGCAGATGCAGTGGCCTTTGAGCGTTATGTTCTCAGCCACATGCACGATAAGGAATGGCTTGAAAAGCCAACAGAGCAACGTCATCTCTCAGATCTGCTTCCGTTATGGTGGGAATTGGGTGGACGCAATAAGCCATATGCTAACGGCGTTCTAACCAGGTTGAAAAAAATCATCAAAGAAATGAATGATCCAAGGGTTAGCCAGATTAATGCTCGTTTCATGGCTGCTTATCGAAGCTCCCGTTTATCTTTGGGAGTAAAAGAGTCTACTGTTCGGCGTGATGAGTCGGATCTCGGAGGAATGTTTACACTCCTGGCAAATGCCGGGGAATTTCACGGAGAAAATCCGCTCCGCGCCCTCCCCTCTTTGAAACGAAAATCACCCGAAATGACGTATCTCACCACGGAAGAAATCGCCAAATTACTGGATGCAGTAAGCGGTGATGCCCGGCGGATTACGCTACTTTGTCTCAGTACTGGTGCGAGATGGGGAGAAGCGAAAAATCTGCGCGCGGAACACATCATCAATAATCGCGTGACGTTTAACAAAACTAAAAACGGAAAAGTTCGAATTATTCCTGTCTCTGATGAAGTTGTTAGTGAGATCAAAACAAAGAAATCCGGCCTTTTATTTGACGTCAATTATGAGGAATATCGCAAGGTGCTTCGCAGTGTTAAGCCAGACCTACCAAAAGGACAGGCTGTACATGTTCTACGCCATACCTTTGCTGCTCACTTTATGATTAATGGAGGAAATATACTTACGCTCCAGCGAATTATGGGGCACGCCACGATCCAGCAAACTATGACCTATGCGCACCTCGCTCCTGATTTCCTCCAGGATGCAATTTCACTTAATCCGTTAAAAGGAGGCATCCACATTTCATCCACATAAGTGGGTTTTATAGGGTAATCAGTACCCCCCCACCAATAACAAAACCCACTGAAAACAAAGGGAAAACATTGAATTCAGTGGGTTTTACAACGCGCCTTCGGGCGCGTTTTTTGTTGACAGCGTGAAAACAGTGCGGGTACTGTACTGAAGTCGCTTAAGGAAACAAATATGAAACACACTCTGTTCTTCTTCGCATTCTTTTTTACCCTCCCCTGAATGGGAGGCGTTTCGTCGTGTGAAACAGAATGCGAAGACGAACAATAAGGCCTCCCAAACCGGGGGGCCTTTTTTATTGATAACAAAAAAGGCAACACTATGACATCGGAAAACCCGTTACTGGCGCTGCGTGAGAAAATCAGCTCGCTGGATGAAAAATTACTGGCGCTACTGGCAGAGCGGCGCGAACTTGCTGTCGAGGTGGGAAAAGCCAAACTGCTCTCTCATCGCCCGGTACGTGATATCGATCGTGAACGCGATTTACTGGAAAAACTGATTACACTCGGTAAAACGCACCATCTGGATGCGCACTACATTACCCGTCTGTTCCAGCTTATCATTGAAGATTCCGTATTGACCCAGCAGGCACTGCTCCAGCAGCATCTCAATAAAATTAATCCGCACTCTGCCCGCATTGCTTTTCTTGGCCCGAAAGGTTCCTACTCACACCTTGCCGCCCGTCAGTATGCTGCCCGTCACTTCGAGCAATTTATTGAAAGTGGTTGTGCCAAATTTGCTGATATTTTTAATCAGGTGGAAACAGGTCAGGCCGACTATGCCGTCGTACCGATTGAAAATACCAGCTCCGGTGCCATTAACGATGTCTACGATCTGCTGCAACATACCAGCTTATCGATTGTTGGCGAGATGACGCTGACCATTGACCACTGCCTGCTGGTTTCTGGTACTACAGATTTATCCACCATCAACACGGTCTACAGCCATCCGCAGCCATTCCAGCAATGCAGTAAATTCCTTAATCGCTATCCGCACTGGAAGATTGAATATACCGAAAGTACGTCCGCGGCGATGGAAAAGGTTGCACAGGCAAAATCACCGCATGTTGCTGCATTGGGGAGCGAGGCAGGCGGCACTTTGTACGGCTTACAGGTGTTGGAGCGCATTGAGGCAAATCAGCGACAAAACTTCACCCGATTTGTCGTGCTGGCGCGTAAAGCCATTAACGTTTCAGACCAGGTTCCGGCAAAAACCACGCTGTTAATGGCCACCGGACAACAAGCCGGTGCACTGGTTGAAGCACTGCTGGTGCTGCGCAATCATAATCTGATCATGACCCGTCTGGAATCACGTCCGATTCACGGTAATCCGTGGGAAGAGATGTTTTATCTGGATATTCAGGCCAACCTTGAATCAGCAGAAATGCAAAAAGCATTGAAAGAGTTAGGTGAAATCACCCGTTCGATGAAGGTGTTGGGCTGTTACCCAAGCGAGAATGTGGTGCCTGTCGATCCTGCATGATGAAGCCGTGCCGGATGTGATACGTATCACCCGGCACAAAATTATTACTGCCGGTTGTCGTTTGCCTGACGCAATAACACACGGCTTTCACTCTGGAAGCGTTGCGCGTAATCACCGAACCAGTGCTCAACCTTGCGGAAACTGTCAATAAACGCCTGCTTATCGCCCTGCTCCAGCAACTCAATCGCCTCGCCAAAACGTTTATAGTAACGTTTGATCAGCGCCAGATTACGTTCTGACGACATGATGATGTCGGCATAAAGCTGCGGATCCTGGGCAAACAGTCGCCCGACCATCGCCAGTTCAAGGCGATAAATGGGCGAAGAGAGCGCCAGAAGTTGCTCAAGCTGAACATTTTCTTCTGCCAGATGCAGGCCATAAGCAAAAGTAGCAAAGTGGCGCAACGCCTGGATAAACGCCATATTCTGATCGTGCTCCACGGCGCTAATGCGATGTAACCGTGCGCCCCAGACCTGAATTTGCTCCAGAAACCATTGATACGCTTCCGGCTGGCGGCCATCACACCAGACAACGACCTGTTTCGCCAGGCTACCGCTGTCCGGGCCGAACATCGGGTGTAGCCCCAGCACCGGACCATCATGCGCCGCCAGCATGGCCTGCAACGGTCCATTTTTCACCGATGCCAGATCAACCAGAATACAGTCTTGCGGTAAACGCGGCAATTTTCCTATGACCTGCTCAGTAACATGAATCGGCACACTAACAATCACCATTCCGGCATCGGCAACAATCTCAGCCGCACGTTCCCAATCATGTTGTTCAAGGATCCGCACCTGATAACCCGAGAGTGTCAGCATCTTCTCGAACAATCGCCCCATCTGACCGCCACCGCCGACGATAACCACCGGGCGCAACGTAGGACAAAGCGTTTTAAAGCCTTTGTCGTTCTCGCTGGAGTAAGATTCACGCATCACCCGACGCAGGATGTCTTCAATGAGATCCGGCGGCACTCCGAGAGCTTCAGCCTCGGCGCGCCGCGAGGCCAGCATGGATGCCTCACGCTCCGGAACATAAATAGGCAACCCAAAACGGCTCTTCACCTCTCCGACTTCGGCAACCAGTTCCAGACGCTTCGCTAATAAATTCAGCAGCTCTTTATCGACTTCATCAATTTGATCGCGTAATGCGGTCAACTCAGCAACCATAATAAACCTCTTAAGCCACGCGTGCCGTCAACTGTCCGTTGAGATCATGATGAATCTCACGCAGCAAGGCATCTGTCATTTCCCAGCTAATGCAGGCATCGGTAACGGATACACCGTATTTCATTGCGCTGCGCGGTTGCTCGGAAGACTGATTGCCTTCGTGGATATTACTTTCGATCATCAGACCAATAATTGAGCGATTGCCATCTTTGATTTGGGCAACCACGGACTCTGCTACCGCAGGTTGGCGGCGATAATCTTTATTGGAATTACCGTGGCTGCAATCTACCATTAGTGAGGGACGCAGTCCCGCCTGTTCCATCTCTTTTTCACATTGCGCAATATCCGCAGGGCTATAATTCGGTGCTTTGCCGCCGCGCAGGATCACATGTCCGTCCGGATTACCTTGCGTTTGTAGCAACGCAACCTGCCCTGCCTGGTTAATACCGACAAAACGGTGTGGCTGGGCGGCAGCTCGCATGGCGTTAATTGCCGTTGCCAGACTGCCATCGGTGCCGTTTTTAAAACCAACCGGCATAGACAGGCCAGATGCCATTTCACGGTGTGTTTGCGATTCTGTGGTGCGAGCACCAATTGCAGACCAGCTAAACAGATCACCAAGATATTGCGGGCTGTTTGGATCTAACGCCTCCGTCGCCAACGGCAGCCCCATGTTCACCAGTTCAAGCAGCAACTTACGCGCAATTTGCAGCCCGGCTTCTACGTCAAAAGAGCCATCCATATGCGGATCGTTAATTAACCCTTTCCAGCCGACAGTAGTACGGGGTTTTTCAAAATAGACGCGCATCACCAGATAGAGGTTATCGCTGACCTCTTCGGCAAGAGCTTTAAATCGACGAGCATATTCCAGAGCCGTTTCAGGATCATGAATGGAACAAGGACCACACACTACCAGCAGACGAGGATCGCGCCCGGCGATAATATCTGAAATGGTTTTACGCGAATCGGCAATCTTGGCTTCTTGTTGCAGGCTTAATGGAAAAGCGGCCTTCAATTGTTCCGGGGTCATCAGAACCTGTTCATCGGTAATGTGTACGTTATTCAGCGCGTCTTTTTGCATGATGGTGATCCTGTTTATGCTCGTTTGCGATAGTTGATCCTCAGCGAGGATGACGTAACGATAACACAACAAGTAAAGATTTCAATCCAAATTTCGTAAATAATAGTTTACGCATGCAGTTTTAATGCTTCTGAGACAATTAATTTCGTAAAAATAAATTTACACCACTATCAAAAACAATCCGCTATGCTTTGAAAAAGGAGAAAAAATGATGAAAAAATTTATCGGTCCCCTGTTGGCCTTAGTGATTAGCGGTTGCCAGATTGATCCTTATACTCACGCGCCAACCTTGACCAGTACCGACTGGTATGACGTTGGTATGGAAGATGCTATATCAGGCGTTGCCATAAAAGACGACGATACATTTAACGATTCACCAACAGATCGGGTGGTATACCTTAAAGGATATGCCGAAGGACAAAAGAAAACCTGCCAGCCTGATTTTACTTACGCCAGAGGGCTATCTGGTAAAAGCTTTCCCGCCAGTTGTGACACGGTGGAAAATGCCAGTCAACTGCATGAAGTATGGCAAAAAGGAGCCGATGAAAATGCCAGCACGATACGATTGAATTAATTTAAACCTCATCAATAAATTAATCATAAGATTTAACTTATTTGAATTTTAATTCTCGTTTTGATGACGAGTGCATAAAATAATGATATTTTAATGAGCATCCTAAAGAAAATTTTCGATGCGTTTCGAGCAACGGTGGTGAGGATCCCTGAATGCGCTTTTCTCACCGACCGATCTTACTACTGCTCTTTCTCCTGGCAGGATCGCCATTACTCGCTCAGGGTGCTTCTGACGTTACAAAAAATGTACGTTTGATGGTTTCCGGTATCGTCAGCTACACTCGCTGGCCTGCATTGACTGGCCCACCAAGGCTATGTATTTTTTCATCTTCACGTTTTAGCGCAGCCCTACAAGAGAACAACGCAACTTCTTTGCCTTATCTCCCCATCATCATTAACTCTAAACAAGAGGCACTGATTTCAAGCTGCGATGGCTTTTATTTTGGCAGCGAGTCACCGACATTCCAGATAGAATTAATCGATGAATATCCGTCTAAGGCGTTATTATTAATAGCCGAACAAAATACCGAGTGCATTATTGGCAGCGCATTTTGCCTGATCATCAACAATAATAACGTCAGATTTGCCGTAAACCTGGATGCCTTATCGCGTAGTGGTGTAAAGGTCAACCCGGATGTCTTAATGCTCGCACGGAAGAAAAATGATGGGTAACGATAATTCTCTTAATAAGCGCCCCACGTTTAAAAGAGCATTACGCAATATCAGCATGACCAGCGTATTTATCACTATGACGCTGATCTGGCTGCTGCTTTCCGTGACATCGGTGCTGACCCTGAAACAATACGCGCAAAAAAACCTGGCACTCACCGCAGCGACAATGACTTACAGTCTGGAAGCTGCTGTCGTTTTTGCCGATGGTCCGGCAGCCACAGAAACGTTAGCCGCGCTGGGTCAGCAGGGCCAATTTTCAACCGCAGAAGTGCGAGATAACCAGCAAAACATTCTGGCATCCTGGCATTACACCAGTAAGGCTCCGGGCGAGACATTCAGTAATTTCATTAGCCACTGGCTCTTCCCCGCTCCCGTCATTCAGCCGATTCGCCATAATGGCAAAATCATTGGCGAAGTACAGTTAACTGCTCGCGACAACTCAATCAGTCATTTTATCTGGTTATCGCTGGCTGTTCTGACGGGTTGCATTCTGCTGGCATCAGGCATTGCAATCACCCTTACCCGCCATTTGCATAACGGACTGGTGGAAGCGCTAAAAAACATCACTGACGTCGTTCATGATGTGCGCTCCAACCGCAATTTTTCCCGCCGTGTTTCGGAAGAACGAATCGCAGAATTTCACCGCTTTGCTCTCGACTTCAATAGCTTGCTGGATGAAATGGAAGAGTGGCAGCTCCGTTTGCAGGCAAAAAATGCCCAGCTTCTACGTACCGCGCTACATGACCCATTAACCGGGCTGGCGAACCGCGCTGCATTCCGCAACTGCATCAATACGTTAATGAATGATTCTGCTGCTCGAGAAACCTCAGCTTTACTTTTTCTTGATGGCGATAATTTCAAATATATCAATGACACATGGGGGCACGCGACGGGCGATCAGGTCTTGATCGAGATAGCCATACGGTTAATGGAATTTAGCGGAAAACGACATCAGTCATACCGCATAGGAGGCGACGAGTTCGCCATGGTTCTGTCTGGCGTACTGTCAGAATATGAAGTGCAGCGTATCTGTGCAGATCTCACACAAACCTTTCATCGCCCATTCAATCTCCATAACGGTCATCAGGCCTGCATGACCTTAAGTATTGGATACGCCCTGACTCGTGAACACGATTCTGCCGAAAAATTACAAGAGCTGGCCGATCGTAATATGTATCAGGCCAAGCACCAGCGCGCCGAAACGCGGGTGAAATAACAAGGAAATATCTACATGATAAAGCAACTGGTAGCACCTCTGGTTTTCTCTTCTCTGATACTGGCAGGTTGCCAGGCTCCACAAGGCAAGTTTACCCCAGAGCAAGTCGCTGCTATGCAGTCTTATGGTTTTACTGAATCCGCCGGTGACTGGTCACTTGGCTTATCAGACACGATTCTGTTTGCTAAAAATGACTACAAACTACTTCCGGAAAGTCAGCAACAGATCCAAACCATGGCGGCGAAACTGGCTTCTACCGGGCTAACACATGCCCGTATGGATGGTCATACCGATAACTACGGTGAAGATAGCTACAATGAAGCCTTATCACTGAAGAGAGCGAATGTCGTCGCAGATGCCTGGGCTGAAGGTGGGCAAATTCCTCGCAGCAATCTCTCTACTCAAGGCTTAGGGAAAAAATACCCCATCGCCAGCAACCAGACATCTCAGGGTCGGGCCGAGAACCGCCGCGTCGCTGTGGTGATAAGTGCGCCTTAAACCCAATTTCAGTAGATAAAAAAAGGGCCAGCCAATTGGCCAGCCCTTCTTAACAGGATGTCGCTTAAGCGAAATCTTAGTTAAGACGCTCTTTGATACGAGCAGCCTTACCAGTACGCTCACGCAGGTAGTACAGTTTAGCTTTACGAACAGCACCACGACGTTTGACAGAAATGCTGTCAACTACCGGAGAGTGAGTCTGGAAGACACGCTCAACGCCTTCGCCGTTGGAAATTTTACGAACAGTGAATGCAGAGTGCAGACCGCGGTTACGAATAGCGATAACCACGCCCTCGAATGCCTGCAGACGTTTTTTGGAACCTTCAACAACCCATACTTTCACTTCCACGGTATCACCCGGACGGAAGGAAGGTACGTCCTGCTTCATCTGCTCTTGTTCAAGTTGCTTAATAATGTTGCTCATAATTTAATCTCTTATCCTGGGTAAACTGATATCTCGGGGGCTTACGCCATCCCATCATGTTTATGTTGCTGTTGCGCGTGTTCGGTTTTGAACTCCGCCAGCAACCTTGCTTGCTCTTCAGTCAGAGCCAGGTTTTCCAGAAGTTCAGGTCTTCTAAGCCAGGTACGGCCCAGCGACTGTTTCAAACGCCAGCGACGTATCTCGGCATGGTTGCCCGACAGTAACACTGACGGAACTTCCATCCCTTCTAACACCTCAGGCCGCGTATAGTGCGGGCAATCCAGCAATCCTTCAGCAAAGGAATCTTCCGTTGCTGAGGCTTCATGTCCCAGTACCCCCGGAATAAACCGGGAGACAGAGTCAATCAACGTCATTGCTGGTAACTCACCACCACTCAGAACGTAATCCCCGATTGACCATTCTTCGTCAATTTCGGTTTGGATCACGCGCTCATCTATACCTTCGTAGCGACCGCACACCAGAATCAATTTTTGATTCGTTGCCAGTTCGCTGACGCCCGCTTGATCAAGCTTGCGCCCCTGCGGTGACAGATAGATCACCTTAGCGCCTTCACCCGCCGCGCTTTTTGCTGCATGAATGGCATCCCGTAAAGGTTGCACCATCATTAACATCCCCGGTCCGCCGCCGTAAGGACGATCGTCCACGGTACGGTGCCGGTCATGCGTGAAGTCACGAGGACTCCAGCTCTGGATGCTCAGCAGGCCATTTTTAACTGCCCGGCCAGTTACCCCGTAATCGGTAATTGCGCGGAACATTTCAGGAAACAGGCTAATTATGCCAATCCACATAGCGCCGTCTTTTACCGTTTATCCGGTGGTTTAAAAACCAGGATCCCAATCTACTTCGATTGAACGAGTAGTGAGATCGACTTTCTTGATAACCTGCCCATCGAGGAACGGTACGAGACGTTCCTTGATACCAAACGCATCTTTCAGGTTTGCCTTAATGACGAGAACGTCATTAGATCCGGTTTCCATCATGTCGACGACTTTACCGAGATCGTAGCCTTCAGTGGTCACTACCTGGCAGCCCATCAGGTCTTTCCAGTAGTAGTCACCCTCTTCAAGCTGAGGCAACTGCGAAGAATCTACGACAATTTCACAATTCGTCAGCAGGTTCGCCGCATCACGATCGTCAACGCCTTTCAGCTTGATGATCATGTCCTGATTGTGGTGCTTCCAGCTTTCCAACTGGACTTGCTGCCACTGACCCGCCTTCTGGATAAACCAGGGCTGATAGTCAAAAATGCTTTCGGCGTCTTCGGTGGAAGAAAACACTCTGAGCCACCCACGAATACCGTAAGACGAACCCATTTTTCCCAAAACGATGGGATCAACAGGTGCTTGCGCGGTGAGTTGTTTGCTCATCATGACCACCGTGACAGATTAAGCTGCTTTGTTTACTTCTTTGATCAGCGCAGCAACGCGATCAGAAATAGTTGCGCCCTGGCCAACCCAGTGAGCAATGCGATCCAGATCCAGGCGGGCGCCTTCTTCTTTTTCGCTAGCGATTGGGTTGAAGAAACCAACGCGCTCAATGAAGCGACCGTTGCGTGCATTACGGCTGTCAGCGACAACAACCTGGTAGAACGGACGCTTTTTAGCGCCGTGACGTGCTAAACGAATAGTTACCATAACATCCTCTTGTGTGAATAAAACAACCGGACCCCATCGAGGAACGGAGTCCGGTGTCATATTAAAAGCCCGAAAATTTTACTGATTTCTGGAGAAAATGCAATCAACAGTTAATAACTCTGTCGCATAAGGTCATTTAGCGACCAGGAAATCCCGGCGGCATCATCCCTTTCATGCTTCTCATCATCTTCGCCATTCCGCCCTTCTTCATCTTCTTCATCATGCGCTGCATGTCGTCGAACTGCTTCAGAAGACGGTTAACATCCTGTACCTGCATACCGCAACCGGCAGCGATACGACGTTTACGCGAACCTTTGATGATTTCTGGCTTAGCGCGCTCTTTCAGCGTCATCGAGTTGATGATGGCTTCCATACGCACCAGCACTTTATCGTCCATCTGCGACTTCACGTTCTCCGGGATCTGCCCCATACCCGGCAGTTTGCCCATCAGGCTGGCCATGCCGCCCATGTTTTTCATCTGGCGCAACTGTTCAAGGAAATCGTTGAGATCGAAGCCGTCGCCTTTTTTCAGCTTGCTGGCTAATTTCTCAGCCTGCGCGCGGTCAACTTTGCTTTCGATATCTTCGATCAGCGACAGAACATCGCCCATACCGAGAATACGGGAAGCGATGCGGTCCGGATGGAACGGTTCCAGCGCCTCTGTTTTCTCACCAACACCGAGGAATTTGATCGGTTTGCCAGTGATGTGACGAATCGAGAGCGCAGCACCGCCGCGGGCATCGCCGTCTACTTTGGTCAACACTACGCCGGTAAGCGGTAACGCTTCATTGAACGCTTTTGCCGTATTGGCGGCATCCTGACCGGTCATGGCGTCAACCACAAACAAGGTTTCAACCGGGTTAATCGAAGCGTGGACTTGTTTGATCTCGTCCATCATCGCTTCATCAACGTGCAAACGACCGGCAGTATCCACCAGCAACACGTCGTAGAATTTCAGTTTGGCTTCTTTCAGCGCCGCATTAACGATATCGACCGGCTTCTGACCAACATCTGAAGGGAAGAAATCGACGCCTACCTGTTCGGCCAGCGTCTCAAGCTGTTTGATTGCCGCCGGACGATAAACGTCGGCAGAAACCACCAGCACTTTCTTTTTGTGCTTCTCGCGCAGGAACTTACCGAGTTTACCAACGCTGGTTGTTTTACCGGCACCTTGCAGACCCGCCATCAGCACCACCGCAGGCGGTTGCGCAGCCAGGTTCAGGGTCTGGTTCTCTTCGCCCATCGCCGCAACCAGTTCGTTACGGACGATTTTGACGAACTCCTGCCCCGGCGTCAGGCTCTTGTTAACTTCATGACCAACCGCTTTCTCTTTTACGCGATTGATAAACTCACGCACTACCGGCAGAGCGACGTCCGCCTCCAGCAGCGCCATGCGCACTTCGCGCAGCGTATCTTTAACGTTGTCTTCAGTAAGGCGTCCACGGCCACTGATATTGCGCAGCGTGCGCGACAAACGATCGGTTAAATTATCAAACATTGTCTCTCGCCTGGGGTGGAAACGGTTGGCCGCAATCGCGACACATCATCAGTATTTTGCCGCAGTATAACATGAAGGCGTCTTTGTTGTTATGCAACGGTTGGAGCCGCGTTCACCTGACGCTATACTGCTTTTCTTTCTCATTGCTCAAACTGTCGACATTACTATGCCCGTTTTTGCTCTGCTCGCGCTCGTCGCCTACTCTGTCAGTCTCGCACTGATTATTCCCGGTCTGCTGCAAAAAAACGGCGGCTGGCGGCGAATGGCTATTATTTCTGCGGTCATCGCGCTGGTTTGCCACGCTATTGCTCTTGAAGCCCGCATACTGCCCGGCGGTGATAGCGGACAAAACCTTAGCCTGTTGAATGTCGGTTCGTTGGTCAGCCTGATGATCTGTACGGTGATGACCATTGTGGCCTCACGTAACCGTGGCTGGCTGCTGCTGCCGATTGTTTACGCCTTTGCGCTCATCAACCTGGCGCTGGCGACCTTCATGCCCAATGAATACATCACCCACCTGGAAGCAACACCCGGGATGCTGATGCACATTGGCTTATCGCTCTTTTCCTACGCCACGCTGATTATCGCTGCCCTGTACGCGCTGCAACTGGCATGGATTGATTACCAACTGAAGAACAAGAAGTTGGCGTTTAATCAGGAAATGCCTCCACTGATGAGTATTGAACGTAAAATGTTCCACATCACGCAAATTGGTGTGGTGCTATTGACGCTCACTCTCTGTACAGGCCTGTTCTACATGCACAACTTATTTAGCATGGAAAATATCGACAAGGCCGTGCTCTCTATTGTGGCGTGGTTTGTCTATATTGTGCTGCTGTGGGGGCATTATCATGAAGGATGGCGTGGACGCCGCGTTGTCTGGTTTAACGTCGCCGGCGCAGTCATTCTGACACTGGCCTATTTTGGCAGCCGAATTGTCCAGCAGTTAATCAGCTAAACCAGAAAAGGAGCTTCCCCTGGAACATATCTCTACTACCACGTTGATCATAATTTTGATCATCATGGTGGTCATTTCAGCCTATTTTTCCGGCTCCGAAACCGGAATGATGACACTCAACCGCTATCGCCTGCGACATATGGCGAAGCAGGGTAATCGCTCGGCTAAACGGGTCGAAAAATTACTGCGCAAACCCGACCGCCTGATAAGCCTGGTGTTAATCGGCAATAACCTGGTCAATATTCTCGCTTCCGCACTGGGCACCATTGTCGGAATGCGCTTGTACGGTGATGCAGGCGTGGCGATTGCGACCGGCGTGCTGACCTTCGTGGTGCTGGTTTTTGCCGAAGTATTGCCGAAAACCATTGCCGCGCTGTACCCGGAAAAAGTCGCCTATCCGAGTAGTTTTCTGCTGGCTCCGCTGCAAATTTTGATGATGCCACTGGTCTGGCTACTGAACGCCATCACCCGTATGCTGATGCGTATGATGGGTATCAAAACCGATATCGTAGTCAGCGGCTCTTTAAGCAAAGAGGAGTTGCGCACCATTGTGCACGAATCACGCTCACAAATTTCCCGCCGTAATCAGGATATGCTGCTATCGGTGCTCGATCTGGAAAAAATGACCGTTGATGACATCATGGTGCCGCGCAGTGAAATCATCGGCATCGATATCAACGACGACTGGAAATCGATTCTCCGTCAACTCTCCCACTCTCCTCACGGGCGCATCGTGCTGTACCGCGACTCTCTGGACGACGCAATTAGTATGCTGCGAGTACGTGAAGCCTGGCGGCTGATGTCGGAGAAAAAAGAGTTCACTAAAGAAACCATGCTGCGCGCTGCGGACGAAATTTATTTTGTTCCGGAAGGCACGCCGCTCAGTACACAATTAGTTAAATTTCAACGCAATAAAAAGAAAGTTGGTCTGGTCGTCAACGAATACGGAGATATTCAGGGGCTGGTCACAGTTGAAGATATTCTTGAAGAGATTGTCGGTGATTTCACCACGTCGATGTCACCAACGCTTGCCGAAGAGGTCACACCGCAAAACGACGGTTCGGTGATTATCGATGGCACCGCCAACGTGCGAGAAATTAACAAAGCCTTTAACTGGCATCTACCGGAAGATGATGCCCGCACGGTTAATGGCGTTATTCTGGAGGCGCTGGAAGAGATCCCTGTCGCAGGCACCCGCGTGCGTATTGGCGAGTACGATATCGATATCCTCGACGTTCAGGACAATATGATTAAGCAGGTAAAAGTTTTTCCTGTAAAACCGCTACGTGAAAGCGTGGCGGAGTAACGAAAACGGCCCGGCATTCATATGCAGGGCCGTAACTCATTACGAAGGCAGAAATTAAGCTTTCGCTTTCGCGACAGTAACCATCGCCGCACGAATCGTACGACCGTTCAGCGTATAACCCTTCTGCATGATGCCCAGTACGTTACCCGGCGCAACGTCATCAGATTCCACCATTGCGATGGCCTGATGCACGTTTGGATCCAGCGGTACGTTCGTTTCGGCAATGACATCAACGCCAAATTTACGTACTACATCCAGCATCGACTTCAGCGTCAGCTCAATACCTTCAACCATCGCAGACATATCCGGGTTAGCTTTATCAGCCACTTCCAGCGCACGATCCAGACTATCAATCACCGGCAGCAATTCGTTGATGAATTTCTCCAGCGCAAATTTATGCGCTTTTTCGATATCCAGTTCAGTACGACGACGCAGGTTTTCCATTTCCGCTTTTACGCGCAAAATACCGTCCCGTTCACGGGTCTGGGCTTCAGCCAGCTGAGCTTCGAGATTCGCAATTTTTTCATCGCGCGGATCCACCTGCTCAGCAGAAGCTTCTGGCTCAACTGCCTCAATCTCTTCGTGCTGATCCATGATAATTTCTTCCGGGGCTTGCCCCTCAGGCGTTTTCTGTTCTTTACTACTCATGAATTTCTCCGCGTTTTTTTCGCATTCATCTCGCTAACTTGGCTTATTATGGGGATCAGTTTCAGGGTTTCAAGGGAAGCACTCACATTGTCATCAATCTTCACAACAAGGACCTCGGAAAAATGAATAATCATTTCAAGTGTATTGGCATTGTGGGACACCCACGGCACCCTACTGCACTGACAACACATGAAATGCTCTACCGCTGGTTGTGCACAAAAGGTTACGAGGTCATCGTTGAGCAGCAAATCGCTCACGAACTGCAACTGAAGAATGTGAAAACTGGCACACTCGCGGAGATTGGACAACTGGCTGATCTCGCGGTAGTTGTTGGTGGCGACGGTAATATGCTGGGCGCGGCGCGCACGCTCGCCCGCTACGACATTAAAGTCATTGGCATCAACCGTGGCAACCTGGGTTTCCTGACTGACCTTGACCCCGATAACGCCCAACAACAGTTAGCCGATGTGCTGGAAGGCCACTACATCAGCGAAAAACGTTTTTTGCTGGAAGCACAAGTCTGCCAGCAAGATTGCCAGAAGCGCATCAGCACAGCGATTAACGAAGTAGTGCTTCACCCAGGTAAAGTAGCGCATATGATTGAGTTCGAAGTGTATATCGACGAGATCTTTGCGTTTTCTCAGCGCTCCGATGGACTGATTATTTCTACGCCTACAGGTTCTACCGCCTATTCCCTCTCGGCGGGCGGCCCGATTCTGACACCATCACTGGATGCAATTACCCTGGTGCCAATGTTCCCGCATACACTCTCGGCGCGCCCGCTGGTCATTAACAGCAGCAGCACAATTCGCCTGCGCTTTTCGCACCGCCGTAGCGATCTGGAAATTAGCTGCGACAGCCAGATAGCGCTACCGATTCAGGAAGGTGAAGATGTCCTGATTCGTCGTTGTGATTACCATCTGAATCTGATTCATCCAAAAGATTACAGCTATTTCAATACATTAAGCACTAAGCTCGGCTGGTCAAAAAAATTATTTTAATTTTACACCAGCCTCTTTACTGTATATAAAACCAGTTTATACTGTATGCAATAACAGTAATGGTTTTTCATACAGGAAAACGACTATGTTGGCACAACTGACCATCAGCAACTTTGCTATTGTTCGTGAGCTTGAGATTGATTTTCACAGCGGTATGACCGTAATAACCGGTGAGACCGGCGCAGGCAAATCTATTGCAATAGATGCGCTCGGCCTTTGTCTCGGTGGTCGCGCTGAAGCCGACATGGTGCGTACCGGCGCTGCTCGCGCAGACCTGTGCGCTCGTTTTTCTCTTAAAGATACGCCAGCGGCTCTGCGCTGGCTGGAAGAAAACCAACTGGAAGATGGCCGCGAATGCCTGCTTCGTCGCGTGATCAGTAGCGATGGCCGCTCCCGTGGTTTCATCAACGGCACGGCCGTTCCTCTGTCACAACTGCGCGAACTGGGTCAGTTGCTCATCCAGATCCACGGTCAGCATGCTCATCAGTTACTTACCAAGGCCGAGCACCAAAAATTCCTGCTTGATGGCTACGCCAATGAAACTTCTCTGCTCCAGGAAATGACCGCTCGTTATCAGTTGTGGCATCAAAGCTGCCGCGACCTGGCGCATCATCAACAGCTAAGTCAGGAACGCGCCGCTCGCGCGGAACTGCTGCAATATCAGTTAAAAGAACTGAACGAATTTAATCCGCAGCCCGGTGAGTTTGAACAAATCGACGAAGAGTACAAGCGTCTGGCTAACAGCGGTCAATTGCTGACTACAAGCCAGAATGCACTGGCATTAATGGCCGACGGCGAAGATGCAAACCTGCAAAGTCAGCTTTATACAGCAAAACAATTGGTTAGCGAACTGATTGGTATGGACAGCAAACTGTCCGGTGTACTTGATATGCTGGAAGAGGCCACAATCCAGATAGCTGAAGCCAGTGACGAATTACGCCACTACTGCGATCGTCTGGATCTCGACCCTAACCGGTTGTTCGAACTTGAACAACGTATCTCAAAACAGATTTCACTGGCACGTAAACACCACGTCAGCCCGGAAGCATTGCCACAATATTATCAATCACTGCTGGAAGAACAACAGCAACTCGACGATCAGGCCGACTCGCAAGAAACTCTCGCGCTGGCCGTAACTAAACACCATCAGCAGGCGCTGGAAACGGCACGCGCGTTACACCAACAACGCCAGCACTATGCAGCAGAACTTGCGCACCTGATCACCGACAGTATGCACGCACTCTCCATGCCGCATGGGCAATTTACGATTGATGTGAAATTTGATGAGCATCACCTGAGCGCTGACGGTGCCGACCGCATTGAGTTTCGGGTTACCACCAACCCTGGTCAGCCAATGCAGCCTATCGCCAAAGTCGCATCCGGTGGTGAATTGTCGCGTATCGCCCTGGCGATTCAGGTTATTACAGCGCGTAAAATGGAAACGCCAGCGCTCATTTTCGATGAAGTGGATGTGGGGATCAGCGGCCCGACTGCAGCAGTCGTCGGCAAACTGCTACGTCAGCTTGGCGAATCAACCCAGGTAATGTGTGTTACCCACCTGCCACAAGTCGCAGGATGCGGTCATCAACACTATTTTGTCAGCAAAGAAACAGATGGCGCGATGACAGAAACACATATGCAATCACTGGATAAAAAGGCGCGGTTACAGGAGTTGGCGCGCTTACTTGGTGGTAGCGAAGTTACCCGCAACACCCTGGCGAACGCGAAAGAACTGCTTGCGGCGTAAACTTTTTTACTGCTTCACGGTCAGAGTAGACAGCAAAACGCCGTAAGACCCGACAGCAAAAGGTTTTAAAGTGACGAAAGGTCTATTATCATCGGCATATTACAGATGAGCCACGTACTGCTCGGGCCCGAAAAGGAATCAAATCACTATGCGCTGTAAAACGCTGACTGCTGCCGCAGCAGTACTATTGATGTTGACCGCAGGCTGTTCCACTCTGGAGCGAGTGGTTTACCGTCCTGACATCAACCAGGGGAACTATCTGACCGCTAACGACGTATCCAAAATACGCGTTGGCATGACGCAACAACAAGTTGCGTACGCATTGGGTACACCGCTGATGTCCGATCCATTTGGTACGAATACCTGGTTCTATGTCTTCCGCCAACAACCAGGTCATGAAGGTGTAACGCAGCAAACGCTGACGCTGACCTTTAACAGCAGCGGTGTGTTGACCAATATTGATAACAAACCCGCACTGAGTGGCAACGAATAAAATTTGCTGTTTATAGCGATCAAAAAGGTGCTCGCTGAGCACCTTTTTTCTGCCTGCTATTTATTCGCTGACTTCTCTGCCCGCTGCCTGCGAAGCTCTTTCGGATCGGCAATCAATGGTCGATAAATCTCTACACGATCGCCATCGCGCACGATATCACTCAGTTTTGCCGGACGACTGTAAATGCCGACTTTATTTTTAGTTAAATCGATATCTGTACGCAATTCCAGCAAACCGCTGGCGCGAATCGCCTCTTCAACCGTCGCTCCCTCCTGCAACATCACACGTTGCAGGTACTGCTTCTCTGGTAACGCGTAAGCTACCTCAACGGCAATTTTACCTGGCACTATAAACCTCTTTTGCTCGCACAGTGAAAGCCTGCACCATATTAGTCGCCAGCTCTTTAAACACGCGACCAAAGGCGAGTTCAATCAGCTTATTAGTAAACTCAAAATCGAGATGAAACTCGATACGGCACGCCTCCTGGCTCAGCGGCGTAAACTTCCAACCGCCGATCAACTTCTTGAACGGCCCATCAACCAGATTCATGAGGATACTTTGGTTACTGGTCAACTGATTCCGGGTAGTAAACGTTTTGCTGATCCCAGCCTTAGAGACATCTACCGCAGCGGTCATCTGCCCAGGAGTGGACTCCAGAATCCGACTTCCGGTACAACCCGGCAAAAACTGAGGATAAGACTGAACGTCATTCACTAACTGATACATTTGCTCCGCGCTGTAGGGTACGAGTGCGGTCCGGCTAATTTGAGGCATAACAAATTCCATCAACAAAAAACCAACAAATAATATCATTTATCCTGCTGTAAAAAAAACGCTATCCCGGCACTGGGTAACATCGGGTTCATGCTAAGATAGAGCCTTGTCCCCCGCAGGATTAATATGGGGTGTTTTCGATTTCAGATTACCGATGATTCACGACGCTTATGACGAAGAAAAAAGCACATAAACCTGGTTCAGCAACCATAGCGCTCAACAAGCGCGCCCGTCACGAATACTTTATTGAAGAAGAGTTTGAAGCGGGACTCGCCCTGCAAGGCTGGGAAGTTAAATCCCTGCGCGCAGGAAAAGCCAATATTAGCGACAGCTATGTTCTTCTGCGCGACGGAGAAGCATTCCTGTTTGGCGCAAATATCACGCCGATGGCTGTGGCTTCCACGCATGTGGTGTGCGATCCTACTCGTACTCGCAAGCTACTTCTCAACCAGCGCGAACTGGACTCATTGTACGGTCGCGTAAATCGTGAAGGCTATACCGTAGTGGCGCTCTCCCTGTACTGGAAAAATGCCTGGTGCAAAGTAAAAATTGGTGTCGCGAAAGGTAAGAAACAACACGATAAACGTTCTGACATCAAAGAACGTGAATGGCAGGTGGATAAAGCACGTATCATGAAAAACGCTCACCGTTAAACCTACATAACATATACTGATCAGCCCCTCACCGCGCCTCCCCTCTCCGGTGGCGCGAATGAACATCTTGTTGATAATCATATTTAACACAGATGTAGTCATCCCCATGCTTAATCGAATAAAAATCATGCTACGCAGGCGCTAAATCCTTGACGATGTCGCCATTGGGGCTGGTCATGGCGCTCACAAATCTGGTATACTCACCGTTACACATTGGGGCTGATTCTGGATTCGACGGGATTTGCGAAACCCAAGGTGCATGCCGAGGGGCGGTTGGCCTCGTAAAAAGCCGCAAAAAATAGTCGCAAACGACGAAAACTACGCTTTAGCAGCTTAATAACCTGCTTAGAGCCCTCTCTCCCTAGCCTCCGCTCTTAGGACGGGGATCAAGAGAGGTCAAACCCAAAAGAGATCGCGTGGAAGCCCTGCCTGGGGTTGAAGCGTTAAAACTTAATCAGGCTAGTTTGTTAGTGGCGTGTCTGTCCGCAGCTGGCAAGCGAATGTAAAGACTGACTAAGCATGTAGTACCGAGGATGTAGGAATTTCGGACGCGGGTTCAACTCCCGCCAGCTCCACCAATCATGATTAGACGGCGTAAGAACAACACCAACAAAAACAGGAAGTTAGCAGTCTCAGCAGGACACCGACCAGACGGTGAGGAGACAAAAAAGGATACGCAAAGGAGCCGCGGCTCTTTAGTGACATAGAAGTCCGCTTATGCGGGCTTTTTTATTTTTTCATCTGCTTAATTTGGCTGTGCTTCATCTATCCCCTCAACAAGCACCATTCTTTTCGTTCACAGCTTCCATATATCAACCAGCCACGAATGCCTTTCAGCCATAAAAAATGAATGTCTGTTATGAGCTCTGAGTTCAACGGGTCGATGCAACGCTATCCTTAATCAAGGAGGACGTTGCTCTTCTGAAATGCAAAAGGGGCTCTAAATGTGAATGGCACGATTATGCGGGATACTTACATAATGTATGGAGACTACGCATTATTCTCCCCCCTGCCAAACAGGTGAAGAACTAAAACTCACCTGTTTACAACAGGTTATTTCAAATTAACTCAATCGTGTATTAAATCGCAGGACACATTTGTTTTGAAGTTTGAAATCACACCCAATACTCACCTCCTATAACCATCACTAACTTATTATTTTAAATAATTATTTCTCTAAAAAAGCATCTATAACTCACCTCACCATATGTTAATAAAATATTGTTTTTGATCACAATAAGAAAACAATATGTCTCTTTTGTGCGCATTTTTCAGAAATGTAGATATTTTTAGATTATGGCTACGAAGTGAGCATCGCCATGTCACCCTACATCTCATAAGAGGATTGCTTCTGATGAATGCACTGACCGCCGTACAAACCAATACTGTCGATTCAGGCCAGGACTATAGCGGATTCACCCTCATACCGTCGGCGCAATCCCCGCGTCTGCTGGAACTCACCTTCACCGAACAGACGACCAAACAGTTTCTCGAACAGGTTGCCGAGTGGCCCGTGCAGGCGCTGGAGTACAAATCGTTTCTGCGTTTTCGGGTGGGCAAAATTCTCGACGATCTGTGTGCAAACCAACTACAGCCGCTGCTGTTGAAGACGTTGCTAAACCGCGCTGAAGGTGCGCTGTTGATCAATGCGGTAGGTGTCGATGATGTGAAGCAGGCGGATGAGATGGTGAAGCTGGCGACGGCGGTGGCGCATCTGATTGGTCGCTCAAATTTCGATGCGATGAGCGGTCAGTATTATGCGCGTTTTGTGGTGAAAAATGTCGATAACTCAGACAGCTATCTGCGCCAGCCGCACCGCGTGATGGAGTTGCATAACGACGGCACCTATGTCGAAGAGATCACTGATTACGTGCTGATGATGAAAATCGACGAACAAAACATGCAGGGCGGAAATTCGCTGCTGCTGCATCTCGATGACTGGGAACATCTGGACCACTTTTTCAGCCACCCGCTGGCGCGCCGTCCGATGCGTTTTGCCGCACCGCCAAGTAAAAACGTCAGCAAAGATGTCTTCCATCCGGTGTTCGACGTCGATCAGCAGGGGCGCCCGGTGATGCGCTATATCGACCAGTTCGTCCAGCCGAAAGACTTCGAAGAAGGCGTATGGTTGAGCGAGCTTTCCGACGCCATTGAAACCAGCAAAGGCATTCTGTCTGTCCCCGTTCCCGTTGGCAAATTCCTGTTGATTAACAACCTGTTCTGGCTGCACGGTCGCGACCGCTTTACCGCGCATCCGGATCTGCGTCGCGAACTGATGCGCCAGCGTGGCTATTTCGCTTACGCCACTAACCACTACCAGACGCATCAGTAAGCGCAAAGGAATTGAGCGGATGTATGATTTTGTGATTATTGGCGGCGGCATCATCGGCATGTCGACCGCCATGCAACTGATTGATGTCTATCCGGACGCCCGCATTGCGTTGCTGGAAAAAGAGTCCGGCCCGGCCTGTCACCAGACGGGCCACAACAGCGGTGTGATCCATGCCGGGGTCTATTACACGCCCGGCAGCCTGAAGGCGAAATTTTGCCTGGCGGGAAACCACGCCACCAAAGCCTTTTGCGATCAAAACGGCATTCGCTACGACAACTGCGGCAAGATGCTGGTCGCCACGTCCGCTCTCGAAATGGAACGGATGCGCGCGTTGTGGAAACGCACGGCGGCGAACGGGATCGAGCGCGAATGGTTAAACGCCGACGAACTGCGCGAGCGCGAACCGAATATCACCGGGCTTGGCGGTATTTTTGTGCCGTCCAGCGGCATTGTCAGCTATCGCGAAGTGACGGCGGCGATGGCAAAAATCTTCCAGGCCAGAGGCGGTGAGATTATCTATAACGCCGAAGTCAGCGCGCTCAGTGAGCATAAAAACGGCGTGGTGATACGTACCCGTCAGGGCGACGAATATGAAGCATCGACGCTGATTAGCTGTTCCGGACTAATGGCTGACCGGCTGGTGAAAATGCTCGGCCTCGAACCGGGCTTTATCATCTGCCCGTTCCGTGGCGAGTATTTCCGCCTTGCACCGGAGCATAACCAGATTGTTAACCATCTGATTTACCCCATCCCCGACCCGGCGATGCCATTTTTGGGCGTTCATCTCACCCGGATGATCGACGGTAGCGTGACCGTCGGGCCAAACGCGGTGCTGGCTTTCAAACGCGAAGGCTATCGCAAGCGCGACTTCTCATTTAGCGACACGCTGGAGATTTTGGGCTCTTCGGGGATTCGCCGGGTGCTACAAAACCACCTACGCTCAGGACTGGGCGAGATGAAAAACTCGCTGTGCAAAAGCGGCTATTTGCGGCTGGTGCAAAAGTATTGTCCCCGGCTTTCGTTAAGCGATCTCCAGCCCTGGCCCGCCGGTGTGCGGGCGCAGGCGGTATCGCCGGACGGCAAGCTGATTGACGATTTTCTGTTTGTCACCACCCCGCGCACGATCCACACCTGCAATGCGCCCTCCCCGGCAGCGACATCAGCAATTCCTATTGGTGCGCATATTGTCAGCAAGGTACAAACGCTGCTGGCAAGCCAGAGTAACCCCGGACGCACGCTGCGAGCGGCACGTAGTGTGGATGCCTTACACGCCGCATTTAATCAATAACCTTTGAAAACAGGATGTAGCGATGAAACTTAACGACAGTAACTTATTCCGCCAGCAGGCGTTGATTAACGGGGAATGGCTGGACGCCAACAATGGCGAGGTCATCGATGTCACCAATCCGGCGAACGGCGACAAGCTGGGTAGCGTGCCGAAAATGGGTGCTGATGAAACCCGTGCCGCTATCGACGCCGCCAACCGCGCCCTGCCCGCCTGGCGTGCGCTCACCGCCAAAGAACGCGCCACCATTCTGCGCAACTGGTTCAATTTGATGATGGAGCATCAGGACGATTTAGCGCGCCTGATGACCCTCGAACAGGGCAAACCGCTGGCTGAAGCGAAAGGCGAAATCAGCTACGCCGCCTCCTTTATTGAGTGGTTTGCCGAAGAAGGCAAACGTATTTATGGCGACACTATTCCCGGTCATCAGGCCGATAAGCGCCTGATTGTGATCAAGCAGCCGATTGGCGTTACTGCGGCCATCACGCCGTGGAACTTCCCGGCGGCGATGATTACCCGCAAAGCCGGTCCGGCACTGGCGGCAGGCTGCACGATGGTGCTGAAGCCCGCCAGTCAGACGCCGTTCTCTGCGCTAGCGCTGGCAGAGCTGGCGATCCGCGCGGGCATTCCGGCTGGCGTGTTTAACGTGGTCACCGGTTCGGCGAGCGCGGTCGGTAACGAACTGACCAGCAACCCGCTGGTGCGCAAGCTGTCGTTTACCGGCTCGACCGAAATTGGCCGCCAGTTAATGGAACAGTGCGCGAAAGATATCAAAAAAGTGTCACTGGAGCTCGGCGGCAACGCGCCGTTTATCGTCTTTGACGATGCCGATCTCGATAAAGCCGTGGAAGGCGCGCTGGCCTCGAAATTCCGCAACGCCGGGCAAACCTGCGTCTGCGCCAACCGTTTATACGTGCAGGACGGCGTGTATGACCGCTTTGCCGAAAAATTGCAGCAGGCGGTGAGCAAACTGCAAATCGGTGATGGACTGGAAAAAGGCGTCACCATCGGACCGCTGATCGATGAAAAAGCGGTAGCAAAAGTGGAAGAGCATATTGCCGATGCGCTGGAGAAAGGCGCGCGCGTGGTTTGCGGCGGTAAAGCGCACGAACGCGGCGGCAACTTCTTCCAGCCGACCATACTGGTGGACGTTCCGGCCAACGCCAAAGTGTCGAAAGAAGAGACGTTCGGCCCCCTCGCCCCGCTATTCCGCTTTAAAGACGAAGCCGATGTGATTGCGCAGGCCAATGACACCGAGTTTGGCCTTGCCGCCTACTTCTACGCTCGTGATTTAAGCCGCGTCTTCCGCGTGGGCGAGGCGCTGGAGTACGGCATCGTCGGCATCAATACCGGCATTATTTCCAATGAAGTGGCCCCGTTCGGCGGCATTAAAGCCTCGGGTCTGGGTCGTGAAGGTTCGAAGTATGGCATCGAAGATTACTTAGAAATCAAATACATGTGCATCGGTCTTTAACTGGAGAACGCGAATGAGCAGCAATAAAGAGTTAATGCAGCGCCGCAGTCAGGCGATCCCCCGTGGCGTCGGGCAAATTCACCCGATTTTCGCTGACCGGGCGGAAAACTGCCGGGTGTGGGACGTTGAAGGCCGTGAGTATCTTGATTTCGCGGGCGGGATTGCAGTGCTCAACACCGGGCACCTGCATCCAAAAGTGGTTGCGGCGGTGGAAGCGCAGTTGAAAAAACTGTCGCATACCTGCTTCCAGGTGCTGGCTTACGAGCCGTATCTGGAGTTGTGCGAGATTATGAATCAGAAAGTGCCGGGCGATTTCGCCAAAAAAACGCTGTTGGTCACCACGGGTTCGGAAGCGGTGGAAAACGCGGTAAAAATCGCCCGCGCCGCCACCAAACGCAGCGGCACCATCGCCTTTAGCGGTGCGTATCACGGGCGCACGCACTACACGCTGGCGCTGACCGGCAAGGTGAATCCGTACTCTGCGGGTATGGGGCTGATGCCGGGCCATGTTTATCGCGCGCTTTACCCTTGCCCACTGCATGGCATCAGTGAAGATGACGCTATCGCCAGTATCCACCGAATCTTCAAAAATGACGCTGCGCCGGAAGATATCGCCGCCATCGTGATTGAGCCGGTTCAGGGCGAAGGCGGTTTCTACGCCGCGACGCCAGCCTTTATGCAACGTTTACGCGCGCTGTGTGACGAGCATGGGATCATGCTGATTGCCGATGAAGTCCAGAGCGGCGCGGGACGTACCGGTACGCTGTTTGCGATGGAGCAAATGGGCGTTGCACCGGATCTCACCACCTTTGCGAAATCGATCGCGGGCGGCTTCCCGCTGGCGGGCGTCACCGGACGTGCCGAAGTGATGGACGCCGTCGCACCAGGTGGTCTGGGCGGCACTTATGCGGGTAACCCGATTGCCTGCGTGGCGGCGCTGGAAGTATTGAAGGTGTTCGAGCAGGAAAATCTGCTGCAAAAAGCCAACGATCTGGGGCAGAAACTGAAAGACGGGTTGTTGGCAATAGCCGAAAAACACCCTGAGATCAGCGATGTGCGCGGGCTGGGGGCGATGATTGCGATCGAGTTGTTTGAAAATGGCGATCACGACAAACCGGATGCGAAACTCACCGCCGAGATCGTAGCGCGCGCCCGCGATAAAGGTCTGATTCTTCTCTCCTGCGGCCCTTATTACAACGTACTGCGCATCCTTGTCCCCCTCACCATTGAAGATGCTCAGATCCGTCAGGGTCTGGAGATCATCAGCCAGTGTTTTGCTGAGGCGAAGCAGTAGCACCGCACCATGCCGGAGGCGACGCTTCGCGTCTTGTCCGGCCTACGGGAATCCAGGTCGGATAAGGCGTTTACGCCGCATCCGACACCCGGCGCACCATGCCGGAGGCGACGCTGCGCGTCTTGTCCGGCCTACGGGAATCCAGGTCGGATAAGGCGTTTACGCCGCATCCGACATTCGGCGCACCATGCCGGAGGCGACGCTTTGCGTCTTGCCCGGCCCACGGAAATGTAGGTCGGATAAGGCGTTTACGCCGCATCCGACATTCGGCGCACCATGCCGGAGGCGACGCTTCGCGTCTTGTCCGGCCTACAGGAATCCAGGTCGGATAAGGCGTTTACGCCGCATCCGACAATCTGTACGTAAACAGGAATAAATCTATGTCGGCCGGATAAGGCAGAGCCGCTCTCCGGCAAAAAGAGTTAATAACAATTAAACGCGTGACCCGACGCGGGAAATGTCGGGGCGCTCTCCCAAGTGACACACTTTCGAGAGGATTCAGGATGGGGCAATCATCGCAACCACATGAGTTAGGCGGCGGGCTGAAATCACGCCACGTCACCATGTTGTCTATTGCCGGTGTTATCGGCGCAAGTCTGTTTGTCGGTTCCAGCGTCGCTATAGCCGAAGCGGGTCCGGCGGTATTGCTGGCCTATCTGTTCGCCGGATTACTGGTGGTTATGATTATGCGAATGCTGGCGGAAATGGCGGTTGCTACGCCCGACACCGGCTCCTTTTCCACCTATGCCGATAAAGCCATTGGCCGCTGGGCGGGCTATACCATCGGCTGGCTGTACTGGTGGTTTTGGGTACTGGTTATCCCGCTGGAAGCCAACATTGCCGCCATGATCCTGCATTCATGGGTTCCCGGTATTCCCATCTGGTTATTTTCCCTCGTTATTACCCTCGCCTTAACCGGAAGTAATTTATTAAGCGTCAAAAACTACGGCGAATTTGAGTTCTGGTTAGCGATATGCAAAGTGATTGCTATCCTGGCGTTTATTTTCCTCGGTGCAGTGGCGATTAGCGGTTTTTATCCTTATGCCGAAGTGAGTGGTATCTCAAGATTATGGGATAGCGGCGGCTTTATGCCGAATGGTTTTGGTGCGGTATTAAGCGCGATGCTTATCACCATGTTCTCGTTTATGGGCGCGGAAATTGTCACCATCGCGGCAGCAGAATCCGACACGCCGGATAAACATATTGTTCGCGCCACCAACTCGGTTATCTGGCGTATCTCTATTTTCTATTTGTGTTCTATTTTTGTCGTCGTGGCTCTCATCCCGTGGAATATGCCAGGACTGAAAACCGTGGGTTCCTACCGTTCCGTGCTGGAGCTGCTGAATATTCCGCACGCAAAATTCATTATGGATTGCGTTATTTTGCTATCAGTGACCAGTTGCCTGAACTCAGCGCTGTATACCGCCTCGCGAATGCTTTACTCACTGAGCCGTCGCGGTGATGCACCTGCAGTAATGGGCAAAATCAACCGCAGTAAAACACCTTACGTGGCTGTATTACTCTCGACCGGTGCGGCGTTTTTAACGGTGGTGGTGAACTATTACGCGCCTGCGAAAGTGTTTAAATTCCTGATCGACAGTTCCGGCGCCATCGCCCTGCTGGTTTATTTAGTCATCGCCGTTTCACAATTGCGGATGCGTAAAATTCTGCTGGCAGAAGGCGGCGAAATTCGCCTGCGCATGTGGCTTTATCCGTGGCTTACCTGGCTGGTGATTAGCTTTATTACCTTTGTATTGGTGGTGATGTTATTCCGTCCGGCACAGCAACTCGAGGTCATTTCCACCGGCTTATTAGCAATAGGGATTATCTGTACCGTGCCAATTATGGCGCGCTGGAAAAAGCTAATAATGTGGCAAAAATTACCCGCGCATAATACGCATTAACGTTGAGCTGGAGTCACACCATGACCATTACGTCTCTGGATGGCTATCGCTGGCTGAAGAACGATATTATTCGCGGTCATTTTCAGCCGGATGAAAAACTGCGAATGAGTTTGCTGACGTCGCGCTATTCACTCGGCGTCGGGCCGTTGCGGGAAGCCCTTTCGCAACTGGTAGCGGAACGACTGGTCACGGTGGTGAATCAAAAAGGATATCGGGTGGCGTCTATGTCAGAGCAGGAACTGCTCGATATTTTCGATGCCCGCGCCAATATGGAAGCGATGCTGGTGAGTCTGGCGATTGCCCGTGGCAGTGATGAATGGGAAGCTGACATTCTCGCGAAAGCACATTTGCTTGGTAAACTGGAAGCCTCTGACGCCAGCGAGCAAATGCTTGATGAGTGGGACCAGCGCCATCAGGCATTTCATACTGCGATTGTGGCTGGCTGCGGTTCCCACTATTTACTGCAAATGCGCGAGCGTTTGTTTGATCTGGCGGCACGCTACAGATTCATCTGGCTGCGGCAAACAGTGCTTTCAGTAGAAATGCTGGAAGATAAACGCGATCAGCATCAAATTTTAACCGACGCTGTGCTGGCGCGAGATACTGCGCGCGCCAGTGAGTTAATGCGTCAACATTTGCTGACGCCGATTCCGATTATCCAGCAGGCGATGGCGGGATAACGATCACTCTTCAGGAATACGCAAAACCTGCCCTGGATAAATTTTATCCGGGCTTTTTAGCATCGGTTTATTCGCTTCGAAGATTTTATTGTAGAGATTGGCGTTGCCGTAAACCTGTTTGGAAATGGCACTCAGGGTGTCGCCAGACTTAACGGTATAAAACTGGCTGGCAGTTGCTGGCGTCGCCGTTTTTACCTGATCGTCCACGCTGGCAATACCGGAAATATTCCCCACTGCAACAAGGATTTTTTCCTTCGCTTCCTGACTTAAGCCGTCACCTGTGACTGTCGCTTTACCATCGACAATCTGAATATTCACTTTATCGGCATCGGGAATACCGGTTTTGTTCAGATGCTCTTGCACCTTCTTCGCCTGATCGTCTTTATCATGCTGACCGGTGACGGTATCCCAGAGCTTTTCTCCTGCCTCTTTCACAAAATTGAACAGACCCATAGCTACCTCATTCGTTAATGGAAACACTCAGAAAGTGTAGCAGAGGAACGCGGCGCGTTTACGCCGCGTGGGTGAGCACAGGATTAATCGCGGGTTTGCACCCAAAAAGCGTGAATTAAACCAGGAATATAACCAAGCAACGTCAGCAGGATATTAATGATGAACGCCCAACCAAATCCTTTACCTAACAGCACGCCGAGCGGTGGCAAAATGATGGTGATGACGATTCTCCAGAAACCCATATTTACTCCCTATAAGAAAATTAATCATTGTTTAAAAAGAGATTTCACCTCTTAAGCGTAGTGATTTTAGCGGAGCCTGGCCGTTTCAGCCTACGCTTTTACCCTCATTTACGCTGCTTACGCTGGTATACGTTGCATTTTTAGTTTAGAGTTTACTTAATTTAGCAAATACTTAAATAACTATGACTGAACTAGCCCAACTACAGGCCAGCGCCGAACAGGCCGCGGCCTTGCTGAAAGCGATGAGTCACCCCAAACGGCTGCTGATTCTATGCATGCTTTGTGGTTCACCCGGCACCAGCGCCGGTGAACTGGCTCGCATTACCGGACTTAGCGCCTCTGCAACGTCACAGCATCTCGCTCGTATGCGTGACGAAGGGCTTATCGACAGCCAACGGGATGCGCAGCGCGTTCTTTATTCGATAAAAAATGAGGCGGTAAATGCCATTATCGCCACCCTGAAAAATGTCTATTGTCCGTAAGGAGTGACCATGGCTTTGACAACAATTTCGCCGCATGACGCACAAGAATTAATCGCGCACGGTGCAAAGTTAATCGATATTCGCGATGCCGACGAATATCTTCGTGAACATATTCCAGAAGCCTCTCTGGCACCGATATCTGTGCTGGAACAGTCTGGTCTCCCGGCAAAATTACGTAGCGAGCAAATTATATTCCACTGTCAGGCGGGAAAACGAACCAGTAATAATGCGCAAAAATTAGAAGCGATTGCCTCCCCCGCAGATATTTTTTTACTGGAAGGCGGAATTGATGGCTGGAAAAAAGCAGGATTTCCAGTAGCTGAAAATAAATCCCAGCCTTTGCCATTAATGCGTCAGGTGCAGATCGCTGCTGGTGGTTTAATATTAATCGGCGTCGTACTGGGTTATGCCGTTAATAGCAGCTTCTTCTTATTAAGTGGATTTGTCGGTGTTGGATTAATGTTTGCAGGAATCAGCGGTTTTTGTGGGATGGCAAGGCTGTTAGATAAGATGCCGTGGAATCAGCGAGCTTGAGTAATGACGCCGGACGCACCATCGTGGCGACATCCGGCAACAGTGATTAGATCAGGAAATCGTCGAGAGATTTACCTTCTGCCAGAGCCTGAGCGATCGGCTTCGGTGTACGACCCTGACCGGTCCAGGTTTTGGTTTCACCATTAAAATCGGTGAATTGGTATTTCGCCGGACGCGGCTGGCGTTTTTTACCTGCACGCGGTGCAGCAGTATTATTACCAAATAACTCTTCCGGATTAATTCCGTCAGCCTTCATCAGCTCCAGCCAGGTGCTAATTTTCTCCTGGCGCTCAGCCAGTTCACGCTGCTGCTGTTCTTCTTCTTCACGTCTTTCTTTAGTGACAACCCTGAATTTTTCGAGCATTTCTTCAAGAACGTCAATGGAGAATTCGCGAGCCATCGCACGAAGGGTGCGGATGTTATTTAAACTTTGTAACATTACAGACATAATAAAGAAAACCTTTTAACGCCAAAACAAAAAAGTATTTCGCCGCGTAGTGTAAGCGATCGTTTATTATATTTCCACAAAATTTAATCTATTTACAATCGCCAGTGATATTATTTCAAGCGTTATTTCCAGATAGATTAATAATTATTTCAGATTATATATTAGCCATTTAGCTTAGTCATTCCAGCCATTAGCAAATAGTCAGGTGCTCTCTGTCTCATCGACACTGATGGCAAATCAATAACCTCCGCATAAATATACAGAAAAAACGAATAAAACAACAATTCAACACCTAAAATTTTATGCTGGCATTAGTCGCTTTAAGTCACTAAAAATTCCAGATAGAGTAAAAGCGCTACTTACGCCGGATTGCCTACACTTTGCAGCATTACCTCCCTTAGCCTTCCCCGCCGAACATGTCAAAATACCAACATAACAATATGATTTTAAATCATATTATTAGAATAAGCATTTAAAAATCCATAATGTACAAAAAACACGCTATCGCGGAATATTTTATCTACGAAAACAAAATAAATAAAAATTTTTCACTAATTGATTACTTGCATCCAGCGATATACGCTATGCAAAGATGAAACAGGCAGCTCAGAGCACTGCATTCATTTTCATTCATATCCGATTTCGCTTTTATTAAGGAGCATTGGCATGTTCTCACCGCAGTCACGCTTGCGTCATGCAGTTGCAGACACGTTCGCGATGGTTGTTTACTGTTCTGTCGTGAACATGTGTATTGAAGTTTTCCTCTCCGGAATGAGCTTCGAGCAGTCTCTTTACTCCAGGTTAGTGGCAATTCCGGTGAACATCTTAATTGCATGGCCATACGGCATGTACCGGGATCTGTTTATGCGCGCGGCACGCAAAGTTAGCCAGTCTGGATGGATAAAAAATCTGGCAGATATTCTGGCTTATGTGACGTTTCAGTCACCGGTGTATATGGCGATCTTGCTGGTAGTGGGCGCAGACTGGCACCAGATTATGGCTGCGGTCAGTTCAAACATCGTTGTTTCGATGTTGATGGGGGCGGTCTATGGCTACTTCCTCGATTACTGCCGCCGGCTATTTAAAGTCAGCCGTTACCAGCAGGTAAAAGCCTGACTCTTCTTTTCGCGACTGGCAATGCCAGTCGCGTCTTTAATTGGTTTCGCCAAACAAGCCATGCAAATAACGTTCAAGCGCAACACGCGAACTAAAACCATGCGGAATACCGTAATGCTCGTGTCGCTCGCCCGCAAAGTAGAGCGGAAATTGCTGGTAATGATCGCAGGTTTTAATATCAGAAGCGGGTTCTGCCAGCGTCGAACTACGCTCTTTTAATGTTGGATGAATTACCAGTGCGGTACGTCCCATTCGTGCTTCGCGATTAACATAAACATAATGTTCCCCACGGCGGTAACCGTATGCTTTCTGGGTTACCACATCGACGGTAAAACCGACTTTCTCAAGTACGCGAGCTACCTCGTCTGGTCGTAAATACATATTTTATCCTCGTGATTATCTACCGCGGGCCTACCTTACCTGATTGAGCATTCACAACGCTTTCAGAAAAGTCCATAAAGCCGCGATGAGTCTCAGCAAAGAAAATTATGGTCTACACTGAAAATTACATCGAATTCAAAGGGGGATCATATGTTTAACCGACCTAACCGCAACGACGTCGATGATGGCGTGCAGGATATTCAGAATGATGTCAATCAATTAGCTGATAGCCTCGAATCTGTATTGAAGTCCTGGGGTAGCGACGCCAAAGGGGAAGCCGAAGCTGCACGCAGTAAAGCACAGGCGCTACTGAAAGAAACCAGAGCGCGGATGCATGGTCGTACTCGCGTCCAACAAGCCGCACGTGATGCCGTGGGTTGCGCTGATTCTTTTGTTCGTGAAAGACCCTGGTGTAGCGTGGGTACAGCGGCGGCGGTAGGGATTTTTATCGGTGCACTGTTAGGTATGCGCAAATCGTAGTGGAACAATGATAATAAATACACGTCCCTGGCCCCGAAGCCTGACTTCGGGGTTTTTAACTTAAGGCATCGCGTAATTGTTGTGCCACCTGCTGCGCCATGCTTTCGCTAACGATATTGGTAAACGAGAGCAGCAATCCTCCTTTCCCGGTTGACCGAATACGCCAGGTACTTAATGCCTGCACCGCAAGGCCAGCGGCATTAGCTTTACGCGCGTAGGCAATATCATCGCCCATCATGCTGATAACCATCTGGATTCCCCCTTTTTGCGGTACAACCTGAAATCCCTGTTGCGTAAGCGCCTGCTCAATCCACTGCCGACGCTGAGCATAGTGCTGACGCATTTTCTTCAGATGCCTCCAGAAATGCCCATCACGAATGAAATCTGCCAGAGTGTTCTGCCATAGAACAGGCACAGCACATGGCTCCAGCGATGCCTGTTGGCGGAATTGCGCAATCTGCTCCACCGGCACCACCAGCCACGCACAGCGCAGTGCCGGGAAAAGCGATTTGCTAAATGTTCCGGCATAAATCACCCGCTGCGGCGCATCGAGACTTTTCAGCGCCGGTAACGGCTTACCGTGATAGCGGAACTCACTGTCGTAATCATCTTCAATAACCCATGCCTGACTACGCTCTGCCCATTCCAGCACCTGGTGCCTGCGCGCCAAAGAGAGCGCAACACCCAGCGGGCTTTGATGTGCCGGAGTGATCAGAGCAAAACGCGCATCAGGATAATTTTGTATTCCGCTTGTGACATCCAGTCCGTTGTCGTCAACAGGCACAGGAAAAACATTCACACCGTGGCGAGTGACAATCGGACGAATCAGTGGAAAACCGGGATCTTCCATCCACATCCCGTCTCCCGGTTCCGCCAGTGCACGCAAAATTAAGCTCATCGATGCCGCATAACCGTGTGTGATAAATACCTGCTCAGGCTGGCTCTCAATTCCGCGCGAGACACGTAGATAATCAACAATTGCCTCGCGCAACGCCGCCTCGCCGCAGACATCGCCTAACGCCAAATTAAAACGCGTCTGGGTTCGCAGGCGACGGCCCATCACCCGCGCCCACAGCTCACGCGGAAAGAGATCGAGTGCGGGTAATCCCATTTGAAACGGCAACGGCTGCTCGCTTTCACCGGCAAAGACGACGACATCAGAAGATGATTTTTGTGGATGTATCTGTTCGCTGACAAAGGTGCCTGCCTGCCCCCGCCTGACCAGCCAGCCCTGTGCCACCAGCTCAGCATAAGCATTTTCGACTGTGGAGCGAGACACGCCCAGTTCCTGCGACCAGGTTCGGCTGGAAGGTAGCCTTGCGCCAGGTTTCAGTTCCCCTTGCTCAATAGCCGTTTTTAACTGACGGGCGATTTCCTGATAACGCGGCATATGGTCTGCTTTTTTACGTAATTTATGGCTCTCTTTGACAGTCCATTATAGTGCTACATTGCGGGCGTTAATAAGAGGAGAAACTGTATGACTACATTACGTCAACCCTACTACGAACTTAGCCCGGCAGTGTATAACGCACTGGTGCAGGCCAAAACGGCGCTGGAAAATAGTACGCTGGATACCACTCTGATGGAGTTAGTTTATTTACGCGTCTCACAAATCAACGGCTGCGCATTTTGTCTGGAGATGCACAGTAAAGCATTACGCAAATCCGGTGTGCCGCAGAACAAACTGGACGCCCTGGCAGGCTGGCGCGTAAGCCATCATTTTGACGATCGCGAGCGGGCGGCGCTGGCATGGGCGGAATCGGTGACCGATATTGCCCGAACCCATGCAGAAGATGACGTTTATCAGCCTCTGCTTAAGTACTTCAGCGCAGCAGAGATCAGCGACTTAACGTTTGCCATCGGGCTGATGAATTGTTTTAACCGCCTGGCGGTTTCCATGCGGATGTAATTTGCTGTTGCCGGGGGCTCGCCCGGCAACAAAACACAAAATCCCCTACCCCGTTGAGCCACTCAACGGCGGTATCAATAATCTAAAATTCCCATATCTTGTATGGTTGAATCTTTTTTCATCTACATCTAGTATCTCTGTATCAACAGAGAGACAACCCGACGCGTATCATCGCGCCGTATCTTCATTTTAAACGGAAATACGAATCATGCGCATTACTATTTACACTCGTGACGATTGCGTTCAATGCCACGCCACCAAACGAGCAATGGAAAACCGTGGCTTTGACTTTGAGATGATTAATGTCGATCGCGATCCTGAAGCGGCAGAGGCGTTACGTGCCCAGGGCTTTCGCCAGTTGCCGGTAGTGATTGCAGGTGATCTTAGCTGGTCTGGCTTTCGTCCGGACATGATCAACCGCCTGCATCCAGCGCCACACGCAGCCAGCGCATGAGTCAGCTCGTCTACTTCTCCAGTAGCTCCGAAAACACACATCGCTTTATCAAACGTTTAGGGCTGCCCGCCGTGCGCATTCCGCTCAATGAGCGGGAACGGATTCAGGTAGACGAGCCTTACATCCTGATCGTGCCCTCTTACGGCGGTGGCGGTACGGCTGGCGCTGTGCCACGGCAGGTGATTCGCTTTTTAAACGTCGAACATAACCGGGCGTTGCTTCGCGGCGTTATTGCTTCGGGTAATCGCAATTTTGGTGAGGCGTATGGCCGCGCCGGAGATGTGATTGCCCGGAAATGCGACGTGCCGTGGCTATACCGCTTTGAACTCATGGGTACGCAAAGCGATATCGAAAACGTTCGTAAAGGAGTAACCGAATTTTGGCAACGACAACCGCAGACCGCCTGACGCAGGAAACGATGGATTACCACGCCCTGAATGCGATGCTTAACCTTTACGATAGCGCGGGTCGCATTCAGTTCGATAAAGATCGCCAGGCAGTAGACGCTTTTATGGCGACACATGTACGCCCGAACAGTGTGACTTTTAGCAGCCAGCAGCAGCGCCTGAACTGGCTGGTCAACGAAGGTTACTATGATGAAAGCGTCCTCAACCGCTACTCTCGCAACTTTGTCATTACGCTGTTTGCCCATGCACACGCCAGTGGTTTTCGTTTCCAGACGTTCCTCGGTGCATGGAAGTTTTACACCAGCTATACGCTGAAGACTTTCGACGGTAAACGTTATCTGGAAGATTTTGCCGATCGGGTCACGATGGTGGCGCTAACGCTGGCGCAAAGTGATGAGACGCTGGCGACGCAGCTAACCGATGAGATGCTGTCAGGACGCTTTCAGCCTGCCACGCCAACATTCCTCAACTGTGGTAAACAGCAGCGAGGCGAACTGGTTTCCTGTTTTCTGCTACGTATTGAAGACAATATGGAGTCGATTGGTCGGGCGGTTAATTCCGCACTGCAACTGTCAAAACGCGGCGGCGGCGTGGCGTTTTTGCTGTCGAATCTGCGGGAAGCGGGTGCACCGATTAAACGTATTGAAAATCAATCTTCTGGCGTGATTCCGGTGATGAAAATGCTGGAAGACGCATTTTCCTATGCCAACCAGCTCGGCGCTCGTCAGGGGGCTGGGGCTGTATATCTGCACGCACACCATCCCGATATTCTGCGTTTTCTCGACACAAAACGGGAAAATGCCGATGAAAAAATCCGCATTAAAACGTTGTCGCTGGGGGTAGTGATCCCGGATGTCACCTTCCATCTGGCGAAAGAGAATGCGCAGATGGCGCTGTTTTCGCCCTATGACGTTGAGCGAGTTTACGGCAAGCCGTTTGCTGATATCGCCATCAGCGAACACTATGACGAACTGGTTGCCGATGAACGCATCCGCAAAAAATACATCAACGCCCGTGATTTCTTCCAGCGGCTGGCGGAGATCCAGTTTGAGTCCGGCTATCCCTACATCATGTATGAAGATACGGTTAACCGTGCTAACCCTATTGCCGGGCGCATAAATATGAGTAATCTCTGCTCAGAAATTTTGCAGGTTAACAGCGCCTCAGCGTATGACGAGAATCTCGACTATGCTCGCACAGGCCATGATATTTCCTGCAATTTAGGCTCGTTGAATATTGCTCACACTATGGATTCGCCAGACTTTGCCCGCACGGTAGAGACAGCCGTGCGCGGTCTGACGGCGGTGTCAGATATGAGTCATATCCGCAGCGTGCCGTCCATCGAAGCCGGAAATGCCGCCTCGCACGCCATCGGCCTGGGGCAGATGAATCTGCACGGCTATCTGGCGCGTGAGGGTATCGTTTACGGTTCGCCGGAAGCACTGGATTTTACCAATCTCTATTTCTACACCATCACCTGGCACGCCCTGCGCACTTCGATGTTGCTGGCACGCGAACGTGGTGAAACCTTCGCCGGATTCAAACAGTCACGCTATGCCAGTGGTGAATATTTTAGCCAATATCTGCAAGGGAACTGGCAGCCGAAAACGGCGAAAGTTGGCGAACTGTTTGCCCGTAGCGGTATTACGTTACCTACCCGTGAGATGTGGGCGCAACTGCGCGACGACGTGATGCACTACGGCATTTACAACCAGAATCTTCAGGCGGTGCCGCCAACCGGTTCTATCTCTTATATCAACCATGCTACGTCGAGTATTCACCCGATTGTGGCGAAAGTGGAGATTCGCAAAGAGGGTAAAACCGGGCGCGTTTACTACCCTGCCCCGTTTATGACTAATGAGAATCTGGCGCTATATCAGGACGCTTACGAAATTGGCGCGGAAAAGATTATCGACACCTACGCCGAAGCGACTCGCCATGTCGATCAGGGGCTGTCGCTGACGCTGTTTTTCCCCGATACCGCCACCACTCGCGATATCAATAAAGCGCAGATTTACGCCTGGCGCAAAGGTATCAAAACGCTCTATTACATCCGCCTGCGTCAGATGGCGCTGGAAGGCACTGAAATTGAAGGCTGCGTCTCCTGCGCACTTTAAGGAATATCTATGAAACTCTCACATATCAGCGCCATCAACTGGAACAAGATTACTGACGATAAAGATCTGGAAGTATGGAATCGCCTGACCAGCAATTTCTGGCTACCGGAAAAAGTGCCACTGTCGAACGATATTCCCGCGTGGCAAACGTTAAGTACCATCGAACAACAACTGACGATGCGCGTATTTACTGGACTGACGCTGCTCGACACGTTGCAAAACGTTATCGGCGCGCCTTCGTTGATACCCGATGCACTCACGCCCCATGAAGAAGCAGTGTTGTCGAATATCAGCTTTATGGAAGCCGTTCATGCCCGCTCTTACAGCTCTATTTTCTCGACGCTGTGCCAGACAAAAGAGGTTGATGCCGCCTATGCCTGGAGTGAAGAAAATGCGCCGTTGCAACGAAAAGCACAGATTATTCAGCAATATTATCACGGTGATAGTCCGCTGAAAAAGAAAATCGCCAGTGTCTTTCTTGAATCATTTTTGTTCTATTCCGGCTTCTGGCTGCCAATGTATTTTTCCAGTCGCGGAAAGCTGACCAATACCGCCGATCTGATCCGCCTGATTATCCGCGATGAAGCAGTACACGGTTATTACATTGGCTATAAATATCAGAAAAGCCTGGAAAAAATCTCCCAGGCACAACGTGAAGAATTAAAGAGTTTCGCCTTCGATTTATTGCTGGAACTTTACGACAACGAGTTGCAATACACCGATGAGCTGTACGCCGAAACAACATGGGCTGACGATGTGAAAGCGTTTCTCTGTTACAACGCCAATAAAGCCTTAATGAATCTGGGATACGAACCGTTATTTCCAGCAGAAATGGCAGAAGTAAATCCGGCAATCCTTGCCGCGCTTTCACCGAATGCCGACGAAAATCACGATTTCTTTTCCGGCTCTGGTTCCTCTTATGTGATGGGAAAAGCGGTCGAAACAGAAGACGAAGACTGGAATTTTTGACGAGGTTATTTTTCAAAAATATCACCACCCACAGCAGGGAAATAATTCCAGTTAAACAGCTTTTTATCACGCAAATATTTTGTGGTGATCTACACTGACTCTCTGTTGCATTATTCGCCTGAAACCACAATATTCAGGCGTTTTTTCGCTATCTATAACAAAAAATATCAACTTTTCTCGATTTGCTCTCAGCCCTTATATCACGGGAAACTCCGGCAATTTGCTCGCATCAATATTCATGCCACATTTGCCCTCAGGGGTTGCCTCAGATTCTCAGTATGTTAGGGTAGAAAAAAGTGACTATTTCCATTGGGTAATATATCGACATAAACAAATAACAGGAATCTTTCTATTGCATGGCAATTAAATTAGAAATTAAAAATCTTTATAAAATATTTGGTGAGCATCCACAGCGAGCTTTCAAATATATCGAACAAGGACTTTCAAAAGAACAAATTCTGGAAAAAACTGGGCTATCGCTTGGCGTAAAAGACGCCAGTCTGGCCATTGAAGAAGGCGAGATATTTGTCATCATGGGATTATCCGGTTCGGGTAAATCCACAATGGTACGCCTTCTCAATCGCCTGATTGAACCCACCCGCGGACAAGTGCTGATTGACGGTGTAGATATTGCCAAAATATCCGACGTCGAACTCCGTGAGGTGCGCAGAAAAAAGATTGCGATGGTCTTTCAGTCCTTTGCCTTAATGCCGCATATGACCGTGCTGGACAATACCGCGTTTGGCATGGAACTAGCCGGAATTAACGCCGAAGAGCGTCGGGAAAAAGCCATTGATGCACTACGTCAGGTAGGTCTGGAAAATTATGCCCACAGCTACCCGGACGAACTCTCTGGTGGGATGCGTCAACGTGTTGGATTAGCCCGTGCATTAGCCATTAATCCGGATATTTTATTAATGGATGAAGCCTTCTCGGCGCTCGATCCATTAATTCGCACCGAGATGCAGGATGAATTGGTAAAATTACAGGCGAAACATCAGCGCACCATTGTCTTTATTTCTCACGATCTCGATGAAGCTATGCGTATTGGCGACCGAATTGCCATTATGCAAAATGGCGAAGTGGTACAGGTCGGCACACCGGATGAAATTCTCAATAATCCGGCGAATGATTATGTCCGCACCTTCTTCCGCGGCGTTGATATTAGTCAGGTATTCAGCGCGAAAGATATTGCCCGCCGCAGCCCGAATGGTTTAATTCGTAAAACCCCCGGCTTCGGTCCGCGTTCGGCACTGAAATTATTACAGGATGAAGATCGCGAATATGGCTACGTCATCGAACGCGGTAATAAATTTGTCGGCGCAGTCTCTATCGATTCGTTAAAAGCAGCATTAACGCAGCAGCAAGGTCTTGATGCGGCGCTGATTGATGCGCCGTTAGCGGTCGATGCGCAAACGCCTCTTAGCGAGTTGCTCTCTCATGTCGGACAGGCACCCTGTGCGGTGCCCGTGGTCGACGAGGACCAACAGTATGTCGGCATCATTTCGAAAGGAATGCTGCTGCGCGCTTTAGATCGTGAGGGGGTAAATAATGGCTGATCAAAATAATCCGTGGGATACCACGCCAGCGGCAGACAGCGCCGCACAATCCGCAGATGCCTGGGGTACACCGGCTGCGGCACCGACTGACGGCGGCGGCGCTGACTGGCTGACCAGTACGCCTGCACCAAATGTCGAGCATTTTAATATTCTCGATCCGTTTCATAAGACGCTGATCCCACTCGACAGTTGGGTAACTGAAGGGATCGACTGGGTCGTTACCCATTTCCGCCCCCTCTTCCAGGGTGTGCGCGTTCCGGTGGATTATATCCTCAACGGTTTCCAGCAACTGCTGCTGGGGATGCCCGCGCCTGTGGCAATTATCGTTTTCGCCCTGATAGCCTGGCAAATTTCCGGTGTCGGAATGGGCGTGGCGACGCTGGTTTCACTGATTTCTATCGGCGCGATCGGCGCATGGTCGCAGGCAATGGTGACTTTGGCGCTGGTGTTAACCGCCCTGCTATTCTGTATTGTCATCGGTTTGCCGCTGGGGATCTGGCTGGCAAGAAGCCCACGGGCAGCAAAAATCATCCGTCCACTGCTTGATGCCATGCAGACGACGCCAGCGTTTGTCTATCTGGTGCCAATCGTCATGCTGTTTGGTATCGGCAACGTGCCGGGCGTGGTGGTGACCATCATCTTTGCTCTGCCGCCTATTATCCGTCTGACCATTTTGGGGATTAACCAGGTTCCGGCGGATCTGATTGAAGCCTCGCGCTCATTCGGTGCCAGCCCGCGCCAGATGCTGTTCAAAGTTCAGTTACCGCTGGCGATGCCGACCATTATGGCGGGCGTCAACCAGACGCTGATGCTGGCCCTTTCTATGGTGGTCATCGCCTCGATGATTGCCGTCGGCGGGCTGGGTCAAATGGTACTGCGCGGTATCGGGCGTCTGGATATGGGGCTTGCCACCGTTGGCGGCGTCGGGATTGTCATCCTCGCCATTATCCTCGATCGCCTGACACAGGCCGTGGGGCGCGACTCACGTAGTCGCGGCAACCGTCGCTGGTACACCACTGGCCCTGTCGGTCTGCTGACCCGTCCGTTCATTAAATAACTCTGCACCTGCCCGGTGACGCCGGGCATTGCCACCCTGCCAAAAAAAGGAATAACAATGCGACATAGCGTACTTTTTGCGACAGCGTTTGCCACGCTTATCTCTACACAAACTTTTGCTGCCGATCTGCCGGGCAAAGGTATTACCGTTAATCCGGTTCAGAGCACCATTACCGAAGAAACCTTCCAGACGTTGCTGGTCAGCCGTGCGCTGGAAAAATTAGGTTATACCGTCAACAAACCCAGCGAAGTGGATTACAACGTTGGTTATACGTCACTGGCTTCCGGCGATGCGACCTTTACCGCTGTGAACTGGACACCGCTGCATGACAACATGTATGAGGCTGCCGGTGGCGATAAGAAGTTTTATCGCGAAGGGACATTTGTTAACGGCGCTGCGCAGGGATACCTGATCGATAAGAAAACGGCCGACCAGTACAAAATTACCAACATCGCGCAGCTAAAAGATCCGAAGATTGCCAAACTGTTTGATACCAACGGCGATGGCAAAGCGGATTTAACTGGCTGTAACCCCGGCTGGGGCTGCGAAGGCGCTATCAACCACCAGCTTGCCGCTTATGATCTGACGAATACCGTAACCCATAATCAGGGGAACTACGCGGCGATGATGGCCGACACCATCAGCCGTTACAAAGAGGGCAAGCCGGTGTTTTACTACACCTGGACGCCGTACTGGGTGAGTAATGAGCTGAAGCCGGGGAAAGATGTGGTCTGGTTGCAGGTGCCGTTCTCCGCACTGCCGGGTGATAAAAACGCCGATACCAAACTGCCGAATGGCGCAAATTACGGCTTCCCTGTTAGCACCATGCATATCGTTGCCAACAAAGCCTGGGCCGAGAAAAACCCGGCGGCAGCGAAACTGTTCGCCATTATGCAGTTGCCGGTTGCGGACATTAACGCCCAGAACGCCATTATGCATGACGGCAAAGCCTCAGAAGGCGATATTCAGGGCCACGTTGATGGCTGGATCAAAGCCCACCAGCAGCAGTTTGATGGCTGGGTGAATGAGGCGCTGGCAGCGCAGAAGTAGTTTTTATTCGGGCGGATAGGGTGTTTACGCCGTATCCGCCATTCTGTGCACAATGCCTGATGCGACGCTGGCGCGTCTTATCAGGCCTACAAACCACACTCATTTCGTAGGGCGGAAAGGCGTTTTCGCCGCATCCGCCTTCTGTACACAATGCCTGATGCGACGCTGACGCGTCTTATCATGCCTACAAACCACACTCATTTCGTAGGGCGGATAAGGTGTTTACGCCGCATCCGCCGTTCTGTGCACAATGCCTGATGCGACGCTGGCGCGTCTTATCATGCCTACAAACCACACTCATTTCGTAGGGCGGATAAGGCGTTTTCGCCGCATCCGCCGTTTTGTGCTCAATGCCTGATGCGACGCTGACGCGTCTTATCAGGCCTACAAACCACGCTCATTTCGTAGGGCGGATAAGGTGTTTACGCCGCATCCGCCGTTCTGTGCTCAATGCCTGATGCGACGCTGACGCGTCTTATCATGCCTACAAACCACACAGCACATTTCAACAAGCTATCTTTCGCCCCCATTCATAAACATCCGCTATTATTGATTTCCAGCTTAATCATCACCTGATAAACAAAATAATGACTAAACCCAATCATGAGCTTAGCCCGGCGCTGATCGTGCTAATGTCGATCGCCACCGGTCTGGCGGTCGCCAGCAACTATTACGCACAGCCATTGCTCGACACCATCGCGCGTAACTTTTCCCTTTCCGCCAGTTCGGCAGGCTTTATTGTTACAGCCGCGCAGTTGGGCTATGCCGCAGGTCTGCTGTTTCTTGTTCCCCTCGGTGATATGTTTGAACGCCGCCGCCTGATTGTCTCGATGACCTTACTGGCAGCAGGCGGTATGTTGATTACCGCCAGCAGTCAGTCGCTGGCGATGATGATCCTCGGTACGGCATTAACCGGTTTATTCTCGGTCGTGGCGCAAATTCTGGTTCCACTGGCGGCAACACTGGCTTCACCAGACAAACGCGGCAAGGTGGTTGGCACCATTATGAGCGGTTTGCTACTGGGGATTTTGCTGGCACGTACCGTTGCAGGATTGCTGGCAAACCTCGGCGGCTGGCGCACCGTCTTCTGGGTCGCATCGGTGTTAATGGCACTGATGGCGCTGGCGTTATGGCGCGGCCTGCCACAAATGAAATCAGAAAACCACCTCAACTACCCACAGTTGTTAGGTTCCGTTTTCAGCATGTTTATCAGCGATAAGATCCTGCGTACCCGCGCGTTACTGGGCTGCCTGACCTTTGCCAACTTCAGCATTCTATGGACATCGATGGCTTTTTTGCTCGCCGCGCCGCCTTTTAATTACAGCGATGGCGTGATTGGTCTGTTTGGCCTTGCGGGAGCTGCCGGGGCGTTGGGCGCTCGCCCGGCGGGCGGTTTTGCCGATAAAGGAAAATCGCACCTCACAACAACGTTTGGTCTGCTGTTGTTGTTACTTTCATGGCTGGCAATCTGGTTTGGTCAAACTTCCGTACTGACGCTGATTATCGGCATCCTGGTGCTGGATCTCACCGTCCAGGGCGTGCATATCACCAATCAAACCGTGATTTACCGTATTCACCCTGATGCGCGTAATCGCCTGACCGCAGGCTACATGACCAGTTACTTTATTGGCGGTGCTGCCGGTTCACTGATTTCTGCATCCGCCTGGCAACATGCGGGTTGGGCTGGCGTTTGTCTGGCTGGCGCGGTGATCGCCCTGGTTAACCTGGTGGTCTGGTGGCGAGGTTTTCATCGTCAGGAAGCCGCAAATTAAGCAATCAGCAACCGTTTTCGTGGCTTTACACTTATAAGGGTGTTAAGAAGCCCATCAGTCTGATAAGGTTAAGATATTCATTCAGTCTGTTTATAATATTAACAATCGTTAAGCGTACACTCTATGGTAAGCCCTACTCCTCTGCCAGCTTCTGGTCCGGCGACCTTCATGGAAGGATGCAAAGACAGTTTACCGATTGTTATTAGTTATATTCCGGTGGCTTTTGCGTTCGGTCTGAATGCAACCCGCCAGGGCTTCACTCCCCTCGAAAGTGTTTTTTTCTCCTGCATCATTTATGCAGGTGCGAGCCAGTTTGTCATTACCGCGATGCTGGCAGCCGGGAGTAGTTTGTGGATTGCTGCATTGACCGTGATGGCAATGGATGTTCGCCATGTTTTGTATGGCCCGTCACTGCGTAGCCGTATTGTTCAGCGTCTGCAAAAATCGAAAACCGCCCTGTGGGCGTTTGGCCTGACGGACGAGGTTTTTGCCGCTGCAACGGCAAAACTGGTACGTAATAATCGCCGCTGGAGCGAAAACTGGATGATCGGCATTGCCTTCAGTTCATGGTCATCGTGGGTATTTGGTACGGTAATAGGGGCATTTTCGGGCGGCGGTTTGCTGCAAGGTTATCCCGCCGTTGAAGCAGCATTAGGCTTTATGCTGCCGGCTCTCTTTATGAGTTTCCTGCTCGCCTCTTTCCAGCGCAAACAATCTCTTTGCGTTACCGCAGCGTTAGTTGGTGCCCTTGCAGGCGTAACGCTATTTTCTATTCCCGTCGCCATTCTGGCAGGCATTGTCTTTGGCTGCCTCACTGCGTTAATCCAGGCATTCTGGCAAGGAGCCGCTGATGAGCTATGAGGTTTTACTGCTTGGATTACTGGTTGGCGCGGCGAATTACTGCTTCCGCTATTTACCACTGCGCCTGCGGGTGGGTAATACCCGCCCAACCAAGCGTGGCGCGGTGGGTATTTTGCTCGACACCATTGGCATCGCCTCAATTTGCGCTCTGCTGGTTGTCTCTACCGCACCAGAAGTGATGCACGACTCACGCCGCTTCGTGCCCACACTGGTTGGTTTTGCAGTATTGGGTGGCAGTTTCTATAAAACACGCAGCATTATCGTCCCCACTCTGATAAGTGCGCTGGCCTACGGGCTGGCCTGGAAAGTGATGGCGATTATATAACCCACAAGAATCATTTTTCTAAAACAATACATTTACTTTATTTGTCACCGTCGTTACTATATCGGCTGAAATTAATGAGGTCATACCCAAATGGATAGTTCGTTTACGCCCATTGAACAAATGCTAAAATTTCGCGCCAGCCGCCACGAAGATTTTCCTTATCAGGAGATCCTTCTGACCCGTCTTTGCATGCATATGCAGAGCAAGTTGCTGGAAAACCGCAATAAAATGCTGAAGGCTCAGGGGATTAACGAGACGTTGTTTATGGCGTTGATTACGCTGGAGTCTCAGGAAAACCACAGCATTCAGCCTTCTGAATTAAGTTGTGCTCTTGGATCATCCCGTACCAATGCGACGCGTATTGCCGATGAACTGGAAAAACGCGGCTGGATCGAACGTCGTGAAAGCGATAACGATCGCCGCTGCCTGCATCTGCAATTAACGGAAAAAGGTCACGAGTTTTTGCGCGAGGTTTTACCGCCGCAGCATAACTGCCTGCATCAACTCTGGTCCGCGCTCAGCACAACAGAAAAAGATCAGCTTGAGCAAATCACCCGCAAATTGCTCTCCCGTCTCGATCAGATGGAACAAGACGGTGCGGTTCTCGAAGCGATGAGCTAACGCGTCATCTCGCTCAAAAATCCAGATTTATAAAAGAAAAACTGACCGGCCAGCATCGCAACGTGCTGGCCTTTTTGGCAAGCAGGTCGGCTCAGCCGATGAGTTAAGAAGATCGTGGAGAATACTATGAGCGCAAATGCGGAGACACAAAGCCCGCAGCAACCGGTAAAGAAGAGCGGCAAACGTAAGCGTCTGCTCCTCCTTCTCACCTTGCTCTTTATTATTATTGCCGTAGCGATAGGGATTTATTGGTTTTTGGTACTGCGTCATTTCGAAGAAACTGATGACGCATACGTGGCAGGGAATCAGATTCAAATTATGTCTCAGGTGTCAGGCAGCGTGACGAAAGTCTGGGCCGATAACACCGATTTTGTAAAAGAAGGCGATGTGCTGGTCACTCTCGACCCGACTGATGCTCGCCAGGCGTTTGAAAAAGCCAAAACAGCACTGGCTTCCAGCGTACGCCAGACCCACCAACTGATGATTAACAGCAAGCAGTTGCAGGCAAATATTGAGGTGCAGAAAATCGCCCTCGCCAAAGCACAAAGCGACTACAACCGCCGCGTGCCGCTGGGTAATGCCAACCTGATTGGCCGCGAAGAGCTGCAACACGCCCGCGATGCTGTTACCAGCGCCCAGGCGCAACTGGATGTCGCCATTCAACAATACAATGCCAATCAGGCGATGATTCTGGGTACTAAACTGGAAGATCAACCGGCCGTGCAACAAGCTGCCACTGAAGTGCGCAATGCCTGGCTGGCGCTGGAACGTACCCGTATTGTCAGCCCGATGACCGGTTATGTCTCCCGCCGTGCCGTTCAACCGGGTGCGCAAATTAGCCCAACAACGCCGCTGATGGCGGTCGTTCCGGCGACTAATATGTGGGTGGATGCCAACTTTAAAGAGACCCAGATTGCCAATATGCGTATCGGTCAGCCGGTCACCATCACCACTGATATTTACGGTGATGACGTGAAATACACCGGTAAAGTGGTCGGTCTGGATATGGGTACGGGTAGCGCGTTTTCGCTGCTTCCGGCGCAAAACGCTACCGGTAACTGGATCAAAGTGGTTCAGCGTCTGCCTGTTCGCATCGAGTTGGATCAAAAGCAACTTGAGCAATATCCGCTACGGATCGGTTTATCCACACTGGTGAGCGTCAATACCACTAACCGTGACGGCCAGGTACTGGCTAACAAAGTACGTTCCACGCCGGTAGCAGTAAGTACCGCTCGTGAAATCAGCCTGGAACCCGTCAATAAACTGATCGACGATATCGTAAAAGCTAACGCTGGCTAATCCAGAGGTGCGTGTGATGCAACAGCAAAAACCGCTGGAAGGTGCGCAACTGGTCATTATGACGATTGCGCTATCGCTGGCGACATTCATGCAGGTGCTGGACTCCACCATTGCTAACGTGGCGATCCCTACTATCGCCGGAAACCTTGGCTCATCGCTCAGCCAGGGAACGTGGGTGATCACCTCCTTCGGGGTGGCGAACGCCATCTCGATCCCGCTTACCGGCTGGCTGGCGAAGCGCGTCGGGGAAGTGAAGCTGTTCCTCTGGTCGACCATCGCCTTCGCCATTGCTTCGTGGGCGTGTGGTGTTTCCAGTAGTCTGAATATGCTGATCTTCTTCCGCGTCATTCAGGGTATTGTCGCCGGGCCATTGATCCCGCTGTCACAAAGTCTATTACTGAATAACTACCCGCCAGCCAAACGTTCCATCGCACTGGCCTTGTGGTCAATGACGGTGATTGTCGCGCCTATTTGCGGCCCGATCCTCGGCGGTTATATCAGCGACAATTATCACTGGGGTTGGATCTTCTTTATCAACGTGCCAATTGGCGTGGCAGTGGTGTTGATGACGCTACAGACCTTGCGCGGACGCGAAACCCGCACCGAGCGGCGACGGATTGATGCCGTGGGGCTGGCGCTGTTAGTGATTGGTATCGGTAGCCTGCAGATTATGCTCGACCGGGGTAAAGAACTGGACTGGTTCTCATCACAGGAAATTATCATTCTCACCGTGGTGGCGGTAGTGGCTATCAGCTTCCTGATTGTCTGGGAGCTGACAGATGACAACCCAATAGTTGATCTGTCGCTGTTTAAGTCACGCAATTTTACCATTGGCTGCTTGTGTATCAGCCTCGCTTATATGCTCTACTTCGGCGCGATTGTTTTGCTGCCGCAATTGTTGCAGGAAGTCTACGGCTACACAGCAACCTGGGCAGGGTTGGCGTCTGCGCCGGTAGGGATTATCCCGGTGATCCTGTCGCCAATTATCGGTCGTTTTGCGCATAAACTGGATATGCGTCGGCTGGTAACCTTCAGCTTTATTATGTATGCCGTCTGTTTCTACTGGCGTGCTTATACCTTTGAACCCGGTATGGATTTTGGCGCGTCGGCCTGGCCGCAGTTTATCCAGGGCTTCGCGGTGGCCTGCTTCTTTATGCCGCTGACCACCATTACGCTTTCTGGTTTGCCACCTGAACGACTGGCGGCGGCGTCGAGTCTCTCCAACTTTACGCGAACGCTGGCGGGGTCTATTGGCACGTCGATAACCACTACCATGTGGACCAACCGCGAGTCGCTGCATCATGCGCAGTTGACCGAGTCGGTGAATCCGTATAACCCGAACGCCCAGGCGATGTACCATCAACTGGAGGGTCTGGGAATGACGCAACAGCAGGCTTCCGGCTGGATTGCTCAGCAGATCACCAATCAGGGGCTGATTATTTCCGCTAATGAGATCTTCTGGATGTCGGCCGGGATATTCCTCGTCCTGCTGGGACTGGTGTGGTTTGCCAGGCCGCCATTTGGCGCAGGTGGCGGCGGAGGCGGTGCGCACTAATGTTGTCAAAGGGAGCTGCGGCTCCCTTTTTATTTGCCTATTCTGCAAACGGTTGTTTTATCAATGCCAAATGATGCCATTATTCAGGGTTGCTTAATAAGCAGTTCATCAATCAGAAAAAATAGACAATATATTTATATTTTTCCTAATAGCGGAATATTTTATCTCATATTTTTATGCATTTTATCGATGTGCGGAAAGCATATTTATATTATTTTTTTTGACAATAATCCTGGTATTTACCAACTCTAAGTAAATGTGCAAACAATAAACATAAAATTAATTTGCCATCATTATTAAATTCAAGAAAAACATCGACAGAATATATCTTGATGATTTTTCTAACTTTTCTTTTTGTCACTTTTTACCACTTAATGTATTTAAAGATTTTTCCTATGGAAAATTATGCAACTTATTTTTTAGCACAACGCCTAAACCATCAAAATAAATTAATATTAAATTAATTACAAATTAAACTGGTTTATAAACATTGGTTTCACGCACTACTCTTCATTTGATAGAGCAGTAACCCTTTTCAGTGGTCTTAAAAATTAAGTTTTTACGTCGTTACTGTGGATTTGTTATTTATCTTAAAATAAATCATAAGGATGAGAAGGAACTTTATGAACATCAAAAAGCATCCCTTGTCAACGCTGGCAATAGCTATTTCGACCGTGTTATCAATACCCGTTTCACTGGCATGGGCACCACCAACAAGTATCAACAGCGATGTTACTATCAACAATAATGATGTTGTAACGCTATCCTCATCCGAAAATAATTCATCAACCTGGGATCAATTTCGTTTTCTTAATGTTGGAGAAACAAGTGAAGGTACGTTGAATATAGACGGGCGTGATCTGACCACCTCCAAAATCACAATCGGTAATGCAACTTCAGGGATAATGAAATTAGAAAACAATACTCATCTGACGATTAATAATGCATCGCCTTATGAACACAATATTTATTTAGGTATCAATGGTGGTTCAGGAACCTTAATGGTGCTTAGCGGCAGTACTATCACCGATTTAAATGAATTCAGAATCGGTGAATATGATTACCAGGCACAAGGGCAAGTCATTATTGACGGTGCGGGTTCTTCCGTTTCTGCAACGTATGTGATGGTCGGCGATCAGGGAACAGGTAAACTCGAAATCACGCATGGCGGTCATCTTACGGCATCAAAGGATGTGCTCATTGGTTTTACTGGAAGTACAGGGGATTTTCACGGGACTGGATACGGTGAAACGCTGGTTGATGGCGACAATTCTTCATTAACAGTGAATGAATATATCAACCTCGGGGGATTGAGTTCAGTGCAGAACGAGGCCAAGGGGATACTTACCGTTAGTAATAATGCCACGGTCAGTGCTAATCAATTTATCTGGCTTGGGATAGCAGAAACCAGCACCGGTATTCTAAACATTGGTGGAGCGCAGGGAGAAGCAGAACAGAAAGCGGGGATCATCAAGACGCCGATTATCCATATGGGAAGTAATGCCGGGGATAGTGCTGCACAAATTAATTTTAACCACTCCAGCGAAGATTTTATCCTGGCTGCAGATATAGTTGGCAAAGGCGAAGTTAACCAGGAAGGTTCCGGAGTCACGACGTTGACAGGCGCAAATACCTACTCTGGCCAAACGAATATAAATAAAGGCACTTTGCGCGCCGGTGTCAACGATACCTTCAGCCCAAACTCCGATTATGTTGTCGACAGTGAAGGGAATATCGATTTAGACGGTTTTTCACAAACCTTAAATACACTGGATTTGGCGGGTACAGCAACACTATCTTCCTCAAAAAATGGCGACAAATTCACGCCTGCCACACTCACCATTAATGGCAATTACACTGCTAATAATGGTTTGTTAGTTATGCGTACCGAACTCGGCGATGATAATTCCGCGACTGATAAATTAATTGTAAAAGGCAACACGTCTGGTCATACCCGAGTGAGTGTTAGTAATGCCGGTGGTCAGGGAGCCGATACGCTTGAAGGGATCCGCATTATTGAAATAACTGGCGCATCAGAGGGAACGTTTAGTAAAGAAGGTCGTATTGTTGCCGGTCCCTATGACTACAACGTGGTAAAAAGCGACAACCAGAACTGGTTTTTAAC
>NZ_PTSR01000021.1:0-82882 GCF_002965345.1 Escherichia sp. MOD1-EC5950 | reverse complement strand
TGGTTGCGGGGGCCGGATTTGAACCGACGACCTTCGGGTTATGAGCCCGACGAGCTACCAGGCTGCTCCACCCCGCGCCTGAAACGTGGCAAATTCTACTTGTTTTGAGTAAAAAATGCAAATACTGCTGGGATTTGGTGTACCGAGACGGGACGTAAAATCTGCGGCCATTATAGTGATCCACGCCACATTTTGTCAACATTTATTGCTAATCATGTGAATGGATATCCAGTTCACTTTCATTTGTTGAATACTTTCATCCTCTCCTTACCTCTCTTAAGCGCATTATTTTACAAAAAACACACTAAACTCTTCCTGTCTCAGATAAAAGATGATTAAATGAAAACTCATTTATTTTGCATAAAAATTCAGTTAGAGCAGAAATACAGGCTCATAATCAGTTAATCAAGCAGGGTGTTATTTTATGACGACGATTCTCAAGCATCTCCCGGTAGGTCAACGTATTGGTATCGCTTTTTCTGGCGGTCTGGACACCAGTGCCGCACTGCTGTGGATGCGACAAAAGGGAGCTGTCCCTTATGCATATACTGCAAATTTGGGCCAGCCAGACGAAGAGGATTATGATGCGATCCCTCGTCGAGCCATGGAATACGGCGCGGAGAACGCTCGTCTGATCGACTGCCGCAAACAACTGGTGGCTGAAGGTATTGCCGCTATTCAGTGTGGTGCTTTCCATAACACCACCGGCGGTCTGACCTATTTTAACACCACGCCGCTGGGCCGCGCCGTAACCGGCACCATGCTGGTTGCTGCGATGAAAGAAGATGGCGTTAACATCTGGGGTGATGGCAGCACCTATAAAGGAAACGATATCGAACGTTTCTATCGTTACGGCCTGCTTACCAACGCCGAATTGCAGATTTACAAACCGTGGCTTGATACTGACTTTATTGATGAGTTAGGCGGTCGTCATGAAATGTCTGAATTTATGATTGCCTGCGGTTTCGACTACAAAATGTCGGTTGAAAAAGCCTACTCCACAGACTCCAACATGCTCGGCGCGACGCACGAAGCGAAAGATCTGGAATACCTCAACTCCAGCGTCAAAATCGTCAACCCGATTATGGGTGTGAAATTCTGGGACGAGAGCGTGAAGATCCCGGCAGAAGAAGTCACGGTACGTTTTGAGCTGGGGCATCCGGTAGCGCTAAACGGTAAAACCTTTAGCGACGATGTAGAAATGATGCTTGAAGCCAACCGCATTGGTGGCCGTCACGGCCTGGGCATGAGCGACCAGATCGAAAACCGTATCATCGAAGCGAAAAGCCGTGGTATCTACGAAGCTCCGGGGATGGCTCTGCTGCATATCGCTTATGAACGTCTGCTGACCGGTATTCACAACGAAGACACCATTGAGCAATATCACGCGCATGGTCGCCAGTTGGGACGTCTGCTGTATCAGGGGCGTTGGTTCGACTCCCAGGCGCTGATGCTACGAGACTCCCTGCAACGCTGGGTTGCCAGCCAGATTACAGGTGAAGTTACCCTGGAACTGCGTCGCGGTAACGACTACTCCATCCTCAATACTGTCTCTGACAACCTGACTTATAAGCCAGAGCGTCTGACAATGGAAAAAGGTGACTCAGTGTTCTCACCAGACGATCGTATTGGTCAACTGACCATGCGTAACCTGGATATCACTGACACCCGCGAGAAACTTTTCGGTTATGCCAAAACTGGCCTGCTCTCCTCTTCTGCCGCTTCGGGCGTGCCGCAGGTTGAGAATCTGGAAAACAAAGGTCAGTAATTTCAGAGAGTTCGTGCTAAAGGCCGCCATTGCGGCCTTTTTTTACGGCTAAGAGAATGTGGCCACGCTTAGGGTTCATATGTCCGATTTCGGAGTTAAAGTAAAATTCAAATGAAATAAAGTAAATATCAGTCCATTCTATTTTTACTTTATTCTTTCATGCTCAGTAAAAGGAATGACCAATGAATGGTGAATATTTTGTACGCCTCGCTGTACATACTCTGAAATGTACCCAAAAAGATTTAGCAAACCAGTTAGGTGTTTCCTCAACACAAATTAGCAAGTGGAAAAAAGGGGAACATATGTCTACTGACATGGAAAAAAAATTCAGAGATATTACACAAATAGGGCATTACTCTCCTCAACTAGTTGAATGGACGGGCTCAGTCGAGAATGCTGAGAAATGGGATCGACTTATCCATTTTCTTGCTCAACAAGCTATGGAAGACTCTGAAACGGGTTATATAACACGACCTCTTACTGACGAAGATGGCTTTTTGGTTGAAGAAACAATAGATGTGTTGAACCGCATAGGTTTTCCTTCACCTCTTTCCTTTCCCAAAGAACTTAATATTGACGGCAAAAATGCTGATCATAAAGAGGCTTTTTGGGAGGTCATAGAGAACAACGCTCATTGTTCCGTAATCAATGACATTTACCATGCTCTGAATGACGTTTATGGATTCTACATAGCATATGTTGATGAGTTAGTTCAGGATGATGATTTAGATGTCTATTCCAGCGAAGCCATCAATATTCAGAGTTCATTGATATCACTTGCCGCATGCAAAATTGAAATTGATACTCCTATTGCGTCAAACATTAAACAGTTTCGTTATAAAGTTCAAAAAGACTACGAAAATTGGTTGAATCAACTCAAGATGATGGCATTCAGGGCGGGAATCCCGTTAAGAGCCGAACTTCTGGATATGGTTTATAACACTGCTGACCAACTTAGCGTTGCAGCAGAAGCCGAAAGTTTCGATTTCAATAAATCTCGCATTCATCCTGATATATACATGAACGAGATCCTTACTGGTATGAGAATAATTCACCAGGTGCTTCCGTTAATAATGCAAAAGTTAGAAATTACAGATTTCAAACTGGATGAAACAGACTTACGGGTGGGGAAATAACTATCAGAATGTTTAACTTATAAAAACGAAAAAAGACGCTTTTCAGCGTCTTTCTTTCGGAATATTGGTACTGAGGATGGGACTCGAACCCACAAGCCCGTTAGGGCACTACCACCTCAAGGTAGCGTGTCTACCAATTCCACCACCTCAGCACAGATACTACTCTTAGTTCGGGATATCGCTGGTCGGCTTAGCCGGAGCAGCAGGCTGAGTCTGTTCGGTTTTCGCCGGAGCACTCAGATTTTCCCATTCGCTACCTTTATTGGTTTTATTACTGTTGATGTTACCCAACACCAGACTGATGATGAAGAACAACGTTGCCAGCACAGCCGTCATACGGGTCATGAAGTTACCAGAACCACTTGAACCAAACAGCGTAGCGGAAGCGCCTGCTCCGAAGGAGGCTCCCATATCAGCGCCTTTACCTTGCTGCAGCATGATCAGACCAACAAGGCCAATTGCTACAATAAGGAAAACTACTAAAAGAGCTTCGTACATAATCAACCTGTTCCTTGCGGAGTTGCCGCGTACCAATGCTTCAACCAATAAAGCGGGATAATTTAATCTTTCCCACTGAAGCGGGTGTGAATACTAACCAAAGCGAATGACCTTCGCAAGGGCAATTTTATTGCATTGTATCAACTGCGGAAAAAAACAGCAAAACCGATGTACATAAGTAGAACAAAGGCGACAATCGCCGCCTTTTTAGCCAGTTAGCAATCGCATTAAACCGCTTTTACCGCATCAGCGATACGGTGGGCAAATTCAGTCACCTGTGCTTCGTCTTCACCTTCGACCATCACGCGAATCAACGGCTCGGTGCCAGATTTACGCAGCAGCACGCGTCCACGGCTACCCAGCGCCGCTTCAACTTCCGCTGTCACGGCTTTAACTGATTCATGCTCAAGCGGATCGCCGCTGCCTGCGGTATAACGCACGTTAACCAGAATCTGCGGGAACATTTTCATGCCACTGCAAAGGTCGTGCAGACTCATGTGGTTGCGCGCCATCGCCGCCAGTACCTGCAAACCGGCAACGATGCCGTCACCGGTGGTGGTTTTATCCAGCAGAATCACATGACCGGAGTTCTCCGCGCCGATGCGCCAGCCTTTCTCCTGCATTTTTTCCAGTACATAGCGGTCGCCCACTTTTGCGCGAGCAAATGGAATACCTAGCTGTTTCAGCGCCAATTCCAGCCCCATATTGCTCATTAATGTGCCCACTACGCCACCACGCAACTGCCCCTGACGAAGACCTTCACGCGCGATGATATACATGATCTGATCGCCATCGACTTTATTGCCTTCATGGTCAACCATGATGACGCGGTCGCCGTCGCCGTCAAAGGCAATGCCGAGATCCGCTTTTTCAGCCAGTACACGCGCCTGTAATGCACGAACATCAGTTGCCCCCACTTCGGCATTGATGTTTACACCATTCGGCTCACAACCGATGGCGATTACGTTCGCTCCCAGCTCGCGCAGTACATTTGGAGCGATGTGATAGGTTGCACCATTTGCGCAATCCACCACAATCTTCAGTTCACTGAGGCTAAGTTCGTTCGGGAACGTGGCTTTGCAAAATTCGATATAGCGACCCGCAGCATCAACAATACGGCTGGCTTTACCCAGTTCTGCCGAATCAACGCAGCTAATCTCTTTTTCCATTTCAGCTTCAATGGCTTCTTCGACTGCATCTGGCAGTTTAGTGCCGTCGATGGAAAAGAATTTAATACCATTATCGTAGAACGGGTTATGCGATGCAGAAATCACAATCCCGGCCTCTGCACGAAAGGTGCGTGTCAGATAAGCCACCGCCGGTGTTGGCATCGGGCCGGTGAAGAGCGCGGAAAGGCCCGCTGCCGCCAGGCCGGCTTCCAGCGCCGACTCCAACATATAGCCAGAAATACGGGTATCTTTGCCGATAATGATCTTACGGGAGCCGTGCCGCGCCAGTACTTTACCCGCAGCCCAGCCCAGTTTAAGCACAAAATCAGGTGTGATCGGCGCATCCCCAACACGACCACGAATCCCATCGGTCCCGAAATATTTACGATTACTCATAGCGTTTATTTTCCTTTGCAGACAGAGTGGCTTCCACCACCCGCATCGCTTCTACGGTTTCTTTGACGTCATGAACACGAATAATGTGCGCGCCCTGCATTGCGGCAATTACCGCACAAGCCAGACTGCCGCTCAGACGCTCAGACGGCCCAACATTCAGTAGCTGTCCAATCATCGATTTTCGTGACATACCCACCAACAGCGGCAGATTGAAATGATGAAATTCAGCCAGACGCGCCAGTAATGAATAGTTATGGGAGAGATTTTTACCGAAACCGAATCCGGGGTCGAGCAACAATTTCTCTTTTGCGATACCCGCCTGTTCACAACGTGCTATTTGCTCAATAAAGTAGCGATTCACTTCAGCAAAGACATCATCATATTTCGGTGCTTCCTGCATGGTCTTTGGATTTCCCTGCATATGCATCAGACATACGGGTAAACCGGTTTCCGCAGCCGCTTCCAGAGCACCTGGCTCGGAAAGGGATCGGATATCGTTAATGATGTGAGCGCCCACTCTTGCCGATTCCCGGATGACTTCCGGTTTAGAAGTATCGACCGAGATCCAAACTTCGAATCGTTGCGCAATTGCCTCAACCACCGGAATAACACGCTGCAACTCTTCTTCAACACTCACTTCCGCTGCCCCTGGACGCGTGGACTCTCCACCAACGTCAATGATCGTCGCGCCAGCGTTGATCATCAGGTTCGCATGTTTCACTGCATCAGTCAGTGAGTTATGCGTACCGCCATCAGAGAAAGAATCTGGCGTAACGTTGAGGATCCCCATTACGTGAGGATGGTTAAGATCCAGTGAAGAGCCCTGGGCAAAGAGTTTCATGGTGTTATCCCTGGTATAAATTGATAAGAAAAAACCCCGGAGCACGCCCCGGGGTTTTCGGTACAAATACAGTCATCTGATGCGGGAACTTACTTGTCGCCTAACTGCTCTGACATGGTATTACCCGGATTTGGCGTGCGTGGTTCATCAACCGGACGCGGTGCCTTTGGAGTGCCATTATTGTCAGAATTGTTAGATGCTCCCGACTCTTCCCAACCTGCAGGCGGACGTACATCGCGACGCGCCATCAGGTCATCAATCTGCGGTGCGTCGATGGTCTCATATTTCATGAGTGCATCTTTCATCGCATGCAGGATATCCAGGTTGTCGTTCAACAACTGACGCGCACGATTGTAGTTACGTTCAATCAGTGACTTCACTTCCTGGTCGATGATACGCGCAGTTTCATCGGACATATGTTTAGCTTTGGCCACGCTACGACCGAGGAAAACTTCACCTTCTTCTTCCGCATACAGTAGCGGACCGAGTTTCTCAGAGAAGCCCCACTGGGTCACCATGTTACGCGCCAGGTTGGTCGCAACTTTAATGTCGTTGGACGCCCCGGTAGAAACATGTTCCGGTCCGTAGATGATCTCTTCTGCCAGACGACCGCCGTACAGGGTACTGATCTGGCTTTCCAGTTTCTGACGGCTGGCACTGATAGCATCGCCTTCAGGCAGGAAGAAGGTCACACCCAACGCACGACCGCGCGGGATAATCGTTACTTTGTGTACCGGATCGTGTTCCGGCACCAGGCGACCGATAATCGCATGGCCTGCTTCGTGATACGCGGTGGACTCTTTCTGCGCTTCCGTCATCACCATGGAGCGACGTTCCGCGCCCATCATGATTTTGTCTTTCGCTTTCTCGAACTCAACCATCGAAACAACACGTTTATTGCCACGTGCAGCGAACAGTGCTGCTTCGTTCACCAGGTTAGCCAGATCTGCGCCAGAGAAGCCCGGTGTACCACGGGCGATAATTGCCGCATCAACATCTGGTGCCAGCGGTACGCGACGCATGTGAACTTTCAGGATCTGCTCACGACCACGAACATCTGGCAAACCAACCACAACCTGACGGTCGAAACGACCAGGACGCAGCAGCGCCGGGTCGAGAACGTCCGGGCGGTTAGTCGCAGCGATCACGATGATACCTTCGTTACCTTCGAAGCCGTCCATCTCAACCAGCATCTGGTTAAGTGTCTGTTCACGTTCATCGTGACCACCACCCAGACCCGCGCCACGCTGGCGGCCTACGGCATCGATTTCATCAATAAAGATGATACACGGAGCCGCTTTCTTCGCCTGTTCGAACATGTCACGTACACGAGATGCACCAACACCAACGAACATTTCAACGAAGTCAGAACCAGAAATGGTAAAGAACGGAACTTTCGCTTCGCCTGCAATGGCTTTCGCCAGCAACGTTTTACCAGTACCCGGAGGACCAACCATCAAAACCCCTTTCGGGATCTTACCGCCCAGTTTCTGGAAGCGGCTCGGCTCACGCAGATACTCAACCAGCTCAGCAACTTCTTCTTTTGCTTCGTCGCAACCAGCAACGTCAGCAAAGGTCGTTTTGATCTGATCTTCCGTCAACATACGTGCTTTGCTCTTACCGAACGACATAGCACCTTTGCCACCGCCGCCCTGCATTTGACGCATGAAGAAGATCCAGACACCAATCAGCAACAGCATCGGGAACCAGGAGATGAAGATAGAAGCCAGCAGGCTTGGCTCTTCAGGCGGTTCACCGACAACCTTGACGTTCTTGGTCAACAGGTTATCCAGTAGTTTTGGATCCTGAACCGGAATGTAAGTGGTATAACGGTTACTATCTTTCTTGGTAACGTTGATTTCACGTCCGTTGATACGCGCTTCACGAACCTGGTCGTTATTGACCTCTTGTAGGAAGGTAGAGTAATCCACCTTACGGCCATTAGACTCGCTGGGCCCAAAGCTCTGGAATACTGACATCAGCACAACGGCAATGACCAGCCAGAGTATTAGGTTTTTCGCCATGTCACTCAAGGGATTAACCTCTTATTACAACTGTGTTAAAAACAGCGTCAGGATACTCTATATCCAGCATCTTTCAAACTTTCGTCTGAAATCTCCCGGTTAGGGTTTACGCCCGGTCGCTACAATATACACTTCCCGCGAACGTGCACGAGAAGAGTCCGGCTTACGAACTTTAACCTTCGTAAACAGGGAGCGAATTTCCCTTAGATACTCATCGAAACCTTCGCCCTGGAACACCTTCACTACAAAACTGCCACCCGGCGCTAACACATCACGACACATTTCTAGCGCCAGTTCCACCAGATACATGGCACGGGGGATATCCACCGCCGGTGTTCCGCTCATGTTTGGTGCCATATCTGACATGACAACCTGGACTTTGCTGTCGCCTACACGCTCCAGCAGAGCCTTCATGACCAGTTCATCACGAAAATCGCCCTGAAGAAAGTCCACACCAACGATAGGATCCATAGGTAAAAGATCGCAAGCGATGATACGGCCTTTGCCGCCAATTTGGGTGACTACATATTGTGACCAACCACCCGGCGCGGCGCCAAGGTCGACTACCGTCATTCCCGGTTTAAAGAGTTTGTCACTTTGCTGTATTTCATCAAGTTTAAACCAGGCACGGGAACGTAACCCCTTTTTCTGTGCCTGTTGAACATATTTATCGCTAAAGTGTTCCTGAAGCCAGCGGCTGGAACTGGCAGAACGCTTCTTACCTGTCATTTAACTTTCCCATTGGGATAACTCATCGTAACCAATTGCGTAAATTTTTACGCGCCTATTTGGTGATATATGGGAGATGGCGGTAGAATGACCCGTTTTCAATCCCAACGTAAGCAAAAAAATACGATGAATCTGAGTACTAAACAAAAACAGCACCTGAAAGGTCTGGCACATCCGCTCAAGCCAGTTGTTCTGCTTGGCAGTAATGGTTTGACCGAAGGGGTGCTGGCCGAGATTGAACAAGCGCTAGAGCACCATGAACTCATCAAGGTGAAAATCGCAACAGAAGATCGCGAAACTAAAACCTTGATCGTGGAAGCTATCGTGCGCGAAACCGGCGCCTGTAATGTACAGGTCATCGGTAAAACGCTGGTGCTTTATCGCCCAACTAAAGAACGTAAAATCTCGCTGCCACGCTAAGATTATCCTAAAGTTACACACATTTTCTGTGTAAAACGAGGGATTTTCCGCAGGCAGGAGAGCAAAATGCCACGCTCTGTTCGTTGATAAAAGGCCGCATAGCGGCCTTTTTCCTTTCTTTACAATACATCAACATTTTGAGTATTGGGTAATTCTTACAGGTATTCCACCTTAATTACTTCAAATTCTACTTCGCCGCCCGGCGTTTTGATGACCACAACATCATCTTCTTCTTTGCCGATCAAGCCACGAGCGATAGGCGAGTTTACAGAAATCAGGTTTTGTTTAAAGTCAGCTTCATCATCACCTACGATGCGATAAGTCTGCTCTTCATCAGAATCCAGATTCAACACCGTTACGGTAGCACCAAAAATAACGCGACCATTGTTCGGCATTTTGGTGACATCGATTACCTGAGCGTTCGACAGCTTGGCTTCGATATCTTTAATACGGCCTTCGCAGAAGCCCTGCTGCTCACGAGCTGCGTGGTATTCGGCGTTCTCTTTCAGATCGCCATGTTCACGCGCTTCAGCAATAGCAGCAATGATTTCAGGACGGCGCACAGATTTCAGAAAATCCAGCTCTTCGCGTAATTTTTCAGCGCCGCGTAAGGTCATCGGAATAGCTTGCATTTGTTATACCTCTTGAATATTCCTGATGGGGCGAGTCTCCACCCACCCCGGCTGTTCGGTCAGCCCGGCATAACTCCTCACCAGGGCCAGAAGCAAAAAAATACCGACCCGGAAACAGGTCCCAGGTCAGCTACAATTCACATTTTGATGGTCATTTTACCCTGAAGTTCCCGAAGGGTCATCGTTTACTTTATAGGGTGTTGCGCCGTAGTATGACGGCTCGATTCCAGGTTGTTAGCGCGAGATTATGCGATTTTCCAGATTTATCATCGGATTGACCAGCGGTATAGCGTTCAGTGTTCAGGCCGCGAATGTTGATGAGTACATTACTCAACTCCCCGCAGGTGCCAACCTTGCCCTGATGGTGCAAAAAGTCGGCGCGTCTGCCCCCACTATTGATTACCACAGTCAGCAGATGGCGCTGCCCGCCAGTACGCAAAAAGTCATCACTGCGCTGGCGGCATTGATTCAACTCGGCCCCGACTTTCGTTTTACCACCACGTTGGAAACCAAAGGTAATGTGGAAAACGGTGTGCTTAAAGGCGACTTAGTGGCGCGATTTGGTGCCGATCCGACGCTAAAACGTCAGGATATTCGCAATATGGTAACAACCCTGAAAAAATCTGGCATCACGCAAATCAATGGCAACGTGCTTATAGATACCTCCATTTTTGCCAGTCACGATAAGGCTCCCGGCTGGCCTTGGAACGACATGACACAATGCTTTAGCGCTCCGCCAGCCGCCGCTATCGTTGACCGCAATTGCTTCTCTGTCTCGCTCTACAGCGCACAAAAGCCCGGTGATATGGCTTTTATTCGCGTGGCATCTTATTACCCCGTTACGATGTTCAGTCAGGTACGCACCCTCCCCCGTGGTTCTGCCGAAGCGCAATATTGCGAGCTGGATGTCGTGCCTGGTGACCTTAACCGCTTTACGCTAACTGGATGCCTGCCACAACGTTCTGAGCCTCTTCCATTGGCCTTTGCCGTACAGGATGGTGCCAGCTATGCTGGGGCGATTCTGAAAGATGAGCTTAAACAGGCAGGCATCACCTATACCGGCACACTGCTGCGCCAGACACAGGTTAATGAGCCGGGAACGGTGGTCGTCAGCAAACAGTCGGCCCCTTTGCATGATCTGCTTAAGATTATGCTGAAAAAATCGGACAACATGATCGCAGATACCGTCTTTCGAATGATTGGTCATGCGCGCTTTAATGTGCCTGGTACATGGCGAGCCGGCTCCGATGCCGTGCGCCAGATCCTGCGTCAGCAAGCCGGTGTCGATATTGGCAACACCATTATTGCCGATGGTTCAGGGCTTTCACGACATAACCTGATTGCGCCAGCCACCATGATGCAAGTGCTACAATACATTGCCCAGCATGATAACGAGCTTAACTTTATCTCCATGCTGCCGCTGGCAGGCTATGACGGCTCGTTACAGTACCGTGCCGGTCTGCATCAGGCGGGGGTAGATGGCAAAGTTTCGGCAAAAACAGGATCGTTACAAGGCGTGTATAACCTGGCGGGATTCATTACCACGGCAAGTGGGCAACGGATGGCATTTGTACAATATCTTTCTGGCTATGCGGTAGAACCGGCGGATCAACGTAATCGCCGCATTCCGTTGGTGCGCTTTGAAAGCCGCTTGTACAAAGATATTTATCAGAACAATTAGTTAAAAAGAAACCCCGGCGCAGTGCCGGGGTTTTGCTGATTAACGCTTGTAAATGAACTCAACGCCCTCTTCGTCGTCTTCGTCCCAGTCGTCATCCCAGTCTTCATCATCCTCTTCAGCAATCTCTTCAAGCTGCTGACGGTGATAATCATCCCACATGAATTCGACTTTCTCTGGCTGTTTCGCTTCTTCAGCCTGCACCACTGGGTTTTCGATGATAAAGGTCATCACATCCCAGCAGAGGTCTTTCACGCCCAGCCTGCTCGCTGCAGAGATCAGATAATATTTATCTTCCCAACCCAGCGCCTCAGCGATGGCTTTCGCTTTCTCTTCGGCTTCCGCTTTATCCAGCAGGTCAATCTTGTTGAAGACTAACCAGCGTGGTTTCGCCGCCAGATCCTGGCTGTATTTTTCCAGCTCGCTAATAATAATGCGCGCGTTCTCAACCGGATCGGTGCCGTCAATCGGATCGATATCGATAAGGTGCAGCAATACGCGGCAACGTTCCAGATGCTTCAGGAAGCGGATCCCCAGACCTGCACCTTCAGCAGCACCTTCAATCAGCCCCGGAATATCAGCAACAACGAAGCTCTTCTCATTGTCCATACGAACCACGCCAAGGCTTGGCACCAGAGTGGTAAACGGATAGTCCGCCACTTTCGGTTTAGCCGCAGATACTGCGCGGATAAAGGTCGATTTACCAGCGTTTGGCATCCCCAGCATCCCGACATCAGCCAGCAGCATCAGCTCCAGCAGCAGCTCACGCTTATCACCTGGCGTACCGTTGGTTTTCTGCCGGGGAGTACGGTTAACCGATGATTTGAAGCGGGTGTTGCCCAGGCCGTGCCAGCCGCCCTTAGCAACCAGCAGACGCTGACCGTGTTTGGTCATATCGCCCATGGTTTCACCAGTGCCCTGATCGATAACACGCGTACCTACTGGCACTTTAATCGTCACGTCTTTACCACGCTTACCGGTACAGTCGCGGCTTGCACCGTTCTGGCCACGCTCTGCACGGAAAGATTTTTCAAAACGGTAATCGATAAGCGTGTTCAGGTTCTCGTCGGCTTCCATCCATACGTCGCCGCCGTCACCACCATCGCCGCCATCCGGGCCGCCTTTCGGAATATATTTTTCGCGGCGGAAGCTCACACAACCATTGCCGCCATCACCTGCAACGACCAGAATCGATGCTTCATCAACAAACTTCATTTTATTCTCCGTAAATCATTCGCCTGCGCGGGGTTGCGATACCACCGTTGTATGCTTACGTAATCCGCCCCAAATACGATGACCAATGGCGGAATACATCGCGCCCGCAACCACGACAAACGCACCGAGATAACCTAAAAGGTTTAACATCGGTCTGGCGAAGAAATCGGGCCAGGCCAGTGATAAAAGATCTGAAAAAAACAGCGTAAACAGTGGAGTAAGCGTGATGATCGCGCTCACCTGCGCTGCCTGCCAGCGTGCCATCGCTTCCGCCAGGGCGCCATATCCTACCAACGTATTCAGCCCGCAAAAAATTAAACATGCGAGTTGCCAGTTGCTAAGCTGCGCTATTACCCCTGGTTTCGCCAGTGGGAAGAGCGCAATTGTACATAAAGTGTACAGCAAAAACAGGATCTGCGGTGATGCCAACCGACGCAATAAAACCTTTTGCGCCACGCCATAACTCACCCAGACCGTTGCAGCACCGACACCAAAGATAACACCCCAGGTGTAATCGGTGAGCTTTGTAAAAATCTCAACCAGACTGGTGTTAAAGAACATCACCAGCCCACTCAGAAGCATCAATGCTCCCACTACCTGAGTGCTACGCATTTTCTCTTTCAGGATAAATACGCTGGCAACCATCATGCCAACCGGCGAGAGTTGCCCTATCACCTGCGAGGCGGTAGGACTCAAGTATTGCAAGGATGAGCTGAACAGGATGAAATTCCCAAACAGTCCGGCAGTCGCCACCGCCAGTAATATCAACCAACGTGGCTTACGAAACACGCGTAATGGCGGCAGCTTTTTCTTCACTGCAAGAATGGCCCCAAGGCCAATACTCGCCATCAAGAAACGGTAAAACACGATTGTCGGAGGTTCCATCACCTCCAGCACCTGCTTCATTGCGATTGGCAACGCCCCCCAGCAAATTGCTGTGGTGAGCGCCAAAAGAATGCCAATGCCTGCCTGCTGCTTCATACCGTATTCCCTGCAAAACGCATTTGCGGATTAACGCCGCACGATGCGCATTTTTACCGGTTGTCGAATGTAAAAAGCCCCGCAACACGTTGCGGGGCTTTCATCCGTTACCGGGACGCGAAAAACTTATTCAGCTTCGATGCTGATAAACTTACGGTTTTTCGGGCCTTTAACTTCGAATTTCACTTTACCGTCTGCTTTAGCAAACAGAGTGTGGTCACGACCGCAACCTACGTTGGTGCCCGCGTGGAATTTAGTACCACGTTGACGAACGATGATGCTACCCGCCAGAACGGATTCGCCACCGAAACGCTTAACGCCCAGGCGTTTAGCTTCTGAATCGCGACCGTTACGTGTGGAGCCGCCAGCCTTTTTATGTGCCATTTGAAATCTCTCCTCAGGTCTTAGGCGCTGATGCCAGTAATTTTCACATCAGTGAACCACTGACGATGGCCCTGCTGCTTACGATAGTGTTTACGACGGCGAAACTTAACGATTTTAACTTTCTCGCCACGACCGTGAGCAACAACTTCAGCTTTGATTACGCCGCCATCAACGAAAGGAACGCCGATTTTGACTTCTTCACCGTTTGCGATCATCAGAACTTCTGCGAACTCAACAGTTTCGCCAGTTGCGATGTCCAGCTTTTCCAGGCGAACGGTCTGACCTTCGCTTACTCGGTGTTGTTTACCACCACTTTGGAAAACCGCGTACATATAAAACTCCGCTTCCGCGCACACCTTTTCAATGATTCAGAGCGCGCTATAAATATTCACAATAGGGCGCGAATATTACGCAAAACGCACGCCTTTGACAAGTGCTACAGTCAATACACGAAGAAAAAAAACACAACTTGTACGGTAACGTTTATCTGTGCCATTTTTTCAGTACAATCACCCTATATTCCTAACCATAAACCCTAAGTTGCCTTTGTTCACAGTAAGGTAATCGGGGCGAAAAGCCCGGCTTTTGCGATGAATTTAGAAAAAATCAATGAGTTAACCGCGCAAGATATGGCGGGTGTTAATGCGGCAATTCTCGAGCAGCTTAATTCCGAAGTCCAACTGATCAATCAGTTAGGCTATTACATCGTCAGCGGCGGGGGTAAACGCATTCGCCCGATGATTGCTGTACTGGCTGCACGAGCTGTTGGCTATGAGGGGAATGCGCATGTCACTATCGCCGCCCTGATCGAGTTTATCCACACGGCGACCCTGCTACACGACGACGTTGTGGATGAATCAGATATGCGCAGGGGTAAAGCTACCGCCAACGCCGCGTTTGGCAATGCTGCCAGCGTGTTGGTTGGTGATTTTATTTATACCCGCGCTTTCCAGATGATGACCAGCCTCGGCTCGCTCAAAGTGCTGGAAGTGATGTCCGAAGCGGTAAACGTCATCGCAGAAGGTGAAGTGCTGCAACTGATGAACGTTAACGACCCGGACATCACCGAAGAAAACTACATGCGCGTTATTTACAGCAAAACCGCGCGCCTGTTTGAGGCTGCTGCTCAGTGTTCCGGAATTCTGGCAGGTTGTACGCCAGAAGAAGAAAAAGGTCTGCAGGATTATGGTCGCTACCTCGGCACCGCTTTCCAGCTAATCGACGATTTGCTCGATTACAATGCCGACGGTGAACAGTTGGGTAAAAACGTCGGGGACGATCTGAACGAAGGTAAACCAACGTTACCGCTGCTGCATGCAATGCATCATGGCACACCGGAACAAGCGCAGATGATCCGTACCGCTATTGAGCAAGGCAACGGGCGTCATCTTCTGGAACCTGTTCTGGAAGCAATGAACGCTTGTGGTTCTCTCGAATGGACGCGTCAGCGTGCCGAGGAAGAAGCAGATAAAGCTATTGAAGCATTACAGGTACTCCCGGACACTCCGTGGCGAGAGGCATTAATCGGCCTCGCGCACATCGCTGTTCAACGCGATCGCTAATCCCTTCCCTGTATCCCGCGCATTGCGCGGGATAATTCCAGTAAGCTCCATAAAAATACTTATTCAGCGCAATACTCTCTGAATAATCAGGTCATTTTTCTTTATATATTCTGAATCTTCACGCTATTTACATGAACTTTTTAGAGCAATTCGCCATCAGGAGTATAGTGATGCTCGACAGAACGCATGTTTTGAATGAAAGCGACTAACTTAAGGAGTGAGGAAAGATGGAGAATAATTTCATTGACTGGCATCCTGCCGACATCATTGCTGGTTTGCGGAAAAAAGGAACATCAATGGCTGCGGAGTCTCGCAGAAATGGTTTAAGTTCTTCGACGCTGGCAAATGCATTATCACGTCCCTGGCCGAAGGGAGAGATGATTATTGCGAAAGCATTAGGAACGGAACCTTGGGTAATCTGGCCATCACGCTATCACGATCCGCAGACACATGCGTTTATCGACAGAACACAGTTAATGCGCAGCTACACCAAACCGAAAAAATGAGTTGTCTGGCGGTAGCCCCGCGAACGGGGCTGCCAGCTTTCAGACGATTACTCGCCTTTCACACGCTCGATGTTCGCACCTAAGGCACGCAGTTTGTCTTCAATGCGTTCGTAGCCGCGATCGATGTGATAAATACGATCAACAACCGTAGTTCCTTCTGCAATACAACCAGCCAACACCAGACTTGCTGAAGCACGCAGATCGGTCGCCATAACCTGTGCGCCGGAAAGTTTTTCGACACCGTGACAAATAACGGTATTGCTTTCAATCTCGGCATGCGCGCCCATACGGCTCAGTTCTGGCACGTGCATAAAGCGGTTTTCAAACACAGTTTCAGTGATGAATCCAGTCCCTTCTGCCACCAGGTTCAGCAACGTGAACTGGGCCTGCATATCGGTCGGAAACGCCGGATGCGGCGCGGTACGCACATTAACAGCCTTCGGACGTTTGCCATGCATATCCAGGCTAATCCAGTCCTCACCCACTTCAATATCCGCCCCGGCGTCACGCAACTTCGCCAGCACAGCATCGAGGGTATCTGGCTGGGCGTTACGGCAGATAATTTTACCGCGAGAGATCGCCGCAGCGACCAGGAACGTGCCGGTCTCAATACGATCCGGTAGCACGCGGTAGACGCCACCGCCTAAACGTTCCACACCTTCGATGACTATTCGATCAGTACCCTGACCGCTAATTTTCGCGCCCAGCGTAATGAGGAAGTTGGCGGTATCGACGATTTCCGGTTCACGCGCCGCGTTTTCGATAACGGTAGTGCCTTCTGCCAGAGTTGCGGCACACATGATGGTGACTGTTGCTCCAACGCTGACTTTATCCATCACGATATGCGCGCCTTTCAGACGGCCATCGACGGAAGCCTTAACGTAACCTTCTTCCAGTTTGATGGTCGCGCCTAATTGCTCAAGGCCGGAAATATGTAAATCAACCGGGCGCGCACCAATTGTACAACCGCCAGGCAGCGAAACCTGTCCCTGACCGAAACGCGCTACCAGCGGCCCCAGCGCCCAAATAGAAGCGCGCATGGTTTTCACCAGCTCGTAAGGCGCGCAGAACACATTTACATCGCGGGCATCAATATGCACAGAGCCATTACGTTCCACTTTAGCACCAAGCTGACTCAGCAATTTCATTGACGTATCGACGTCTTTCAGTTTCGGAACGTTCTGGATCTCTACTGGCTCTTCCGCCAGTAGCGCGGCAAAAAGGATAGGCAGAGCAGCATTTTTAGCGCCGGAAATTGTGACTTCGCCCTGGAGCTTTGTTGGCCCCTGAACACGAAATTTATCCATTTAATTTGTTCTCAGTTAACAATTCATATCTGCTACCGGCAAATCGCCCATAGCTCAAAAGCCGTTCAGTTTGCGATCGCGCGCCCACTCCGCAGGGGTATAAGCTTTGATCGACACAGCATGAATGCGGTTATCCGCAATATATTCCATCAGCGGACCATAAACCGTCTGCTGTTTTTTAACCCGGCTCATGCCGTCAAACATCTCACCCACGGCAATAACCTGAAAGTGGCTGCCATCGCCGGAAACGTGGACTTCCTGGAGGGAGAGAGCGTTCATCAGCACGCTCTGAATTTCATTATTTTCCATGGGATCTTCATTCATCAGTTAATAAGCCAGCGAAACATCTTAGAGCAAAGTTGCGCAGTCATAAATAAGCAAAAAGCCTTGCTGATGTATCAAACAAGGCTCAACTTGCAGGCAGATTTGCTGGACAGGCGGTTAACGCCTTATCCAGCCTGAAAAAATTTAACGAGGCAGGACATCAGACGGCAAATTATACAACTTTGCCAGGGTATAGACTTTATCGTTTACCCCCTGAAGTGTCACGCTGTGACCCTGCTTTTTCGCCAGATTGATAAGGTGGAGCAGCAACGCCAACCCACCTGTATCAACGCGGGACACGCGACTGAGATCGATGCAGGTAATTCCCTTCATCGCTTCTTCACGCACTTCCCAAAGCGGTAGCAGTACGTCTTGATCCAACTCTCCAGCTAATGCCAGAGTGTCACCCGTCTGCACCCAGCTCAGTGACTCACTCATTATTTTTTCTCTTCCAGAGTGATTTTCTGTTGAGAAATCGATTTCAGTTGCGCAGTCAGGCCGTCGATACCTTTGGTACGCAGCAGCGTTCCCCACTCGTTTTGTTTGGTGGTGATCATGCTGACGCCTTCGGCAATCATGTCGTAAGCCTGCCAGTTGCCAGTTTGGGAATTTTTGCGCCACTGGAAATCCAGACGTACCGGCGGGCGGCCATTCGGGTCAATAATGGTGACGCGAATAGGCACAATGGTTTTGTCGCCCAGCGGCTGTTCTGGCGCAATCTGGTAAGTCTGACCGTGATACATCGCCAGTGCCTGACCGTAAGCCTGCTTCAGGTACTCACGGAAAGCGGCAAAGTACGCGTCACGTTGGGCCGGAGTAGCACTCTTGTAATACTGACCCAGCACCAGTGCACCAGCGTATTTCACCTGCACATACGGCAGTAGCTCCTGATCAACAATAGTACGCAGATAATCCGGGTTAGCCCGAATTTGCGGTTGCTCATTCTTCAGGCGATCGAACGTTTTCTGCGCCGCCTCGTCCATCAGCTTATACGGATTGGTCTGGTCTGCCGCGGTTGCCGCACTCAACGGTGCAATCACCAGCAAAGCGACCATCATTAAACGTTTAAACATGCGTCGGTTCTCCTGAAATTATTTCGTTGTACCCACAGGTTCAGTGGTTTCATTATTACCTGGCGCAGTAGCTGGCGCATCGCCACTATTCTTATTGTCATCGCCTTTACTACCGTAAAGGAACTGACCAATGAGATCTTCCAGCACCATCGCAGACTTGGTGTCCTGAATTGTATCGCCATCCTTCAGGATAGCAGTACCCAGTTCGGGATCTTCAAAACCGACGTTTAACGCCAGATATTGCTCCCCAAGCAGACCGGAAGTACGAATGCTCAGCGAACTGGTGTCAGGAATGTGGTTATAACGTTGTTCAATTTCCAGCGTCACGCGTGGCAAATAGGTTTTTGGATCCAGCGTAATATCTGCCACCCGACCGACTACAACGCCACCAATACTAACCGGAGAGCGCGCTTTCAGACCGCCGATGTTATCGAACGTCGCATAGAGCGTGTAGGTTGGTTCAGTACGTATTGACGTCACGTTTGCCGCCTTCAGGCAAACAAACAGCGCCGCCAGCAGTGCTGCTAATAAAAAGATTCCCACCCAAATTTCATTTTTTTTCGTTTGCATGAACTCAATTCCCAAACATCAATGCGGTCAGCACAAAATCCAGCCCCAGAACAGCCAGAGACGAGTGGACAACGGTGCGAGTGGTTGCCCGGCTAATCCCGGCAGAAGTCGGGATAGCGTCGTAACCGTTAAACAACGAAATCCACGTCACCGTAATGGCGAACACCACGCTCTTAATCAGACAGTTGACCAAATCCATACGCCAGTCGACGGCGTTTTGCATTGCCGACCAGAAGAATCCGCTATCAATACCTTTCCAGCTAACGCCGACCAATGATCCGCCCCAGATCCCCACGGCGACGAAAATAATCGTCAGCAGCGGCAATGAAATAACCCCAGCCCAGAAACGTGGAGAAATAACCCGACGCAGCGGATCGACCGCCATCATCTCCATACTGGAGAGTTGTTCTGTGGCGCGCATCAAACCAATTTCAGCAGTTAACGCCGAACCGGCGCGTCCGGCAAACAGCAACGCGGCAACCACCGGCCCCAGTTCACGCAGCAGCGATAACGCCACCAGCATCCCCAGACTGGTTTCCGCACTATAGGTGGTCAGAACCAGATAACCTTGTAGACCCAGCACCATTCCGATGAATACGCCAGAAACCACAATAATCAGCATCGACAGGACGCCGACATTATAGAGCTGACGCACCAGCAGCGGCGCGTGTTTACGAAATTCCGGTTTGCCGACCAGCGCATTGAATAACATTAACCCGGCCCGCCCGAACGTTCTCAGGGTTTTAATCCCTTTATGTCCAAGCGACGCCAGCGCATTTAACAGCATGAGTGGCTTAACTCCCTGGTAAAAGATCAGCGTGATAATCGCCGGCAGGATAGCGGAACGGAACAGGCCCGTCAGCTATCCCGTCCAGAAACTGACGGACACGCGGATCGGGATTCTCCTGCAACGCCTGAGCGCTACCGTGAGCAACAATCTTTTTGTCCGCCAGAATCCAGGCGTGATCCGCAATACTTAAGACTTCCGGCACATCGTGAGAAACCACCACACAGGTGACGCCCAGCGCGCTGTTCAGCTCAGAAATCAGCTTCACCAGTACGCCCATAGTGATGGGATCTTGCCCAACAAACGGTTCATCAAACATGATGAGATCTGGCTCCAGGGCAATTGCGCGCGCCAGTGCGGCGCGACGAGCCATCCCGCCGGAAAGTTCAGAAGGCATAAGTTTAGCCGCTCCACGCAGCCCCACCGCTTCCAGCTTCATCATTACCGTACTATGCAACAATGGTGCGGGGAGCTGGGTGTGTTCGCGCAGTGGATAGGCAACGTTGTCAAATACGTTCATATCGGTGAACAACGCCCCGGACTGAAACAACATGCTCATGCGTTTACGCACCGTGTACAGGCGCGAACGAGACATCGCCGGAATATTCTCACCATCAAAAAGGATCTCACCGTGATCAGGTGCGATTTGCCCACCAATCAGTCGGAGTAGCGTCGTTTTACCGATGCCCGATGGCCCCATGATTGCCGTGATCTTCCCTCGCGGCACGGTCAGGGAAATATTATCGAAGATGCAGCGATTGCCACGCGTAAAACTGACATCGCGCATATCGACTAAATTCGCCACAGACTGCTCCATAATTCACCCTTCGTCTTGCGTTGATTTTTTAAGCATGACGCTCAATTTAACCTTGAACCCAACATATTTACAGAATATTACCCGCCGTGGTTAGCGAAAGCTGGCATTTGTTTTACTTTTTAGCCGCATAAAGTCAAAATTAAGAATCCATTACGGCTTTCTGAAAATCTTCAGCGGACCGGCGAGTATACCTGAAGAAAGGACGTTAGATGCTTTTAGCTACGGCACTGTTAATTGTTGGTTTACTTTTGGTCGTATACAGTGCCGACCGACTGGTATTTGCCGCTTCCATTCTTTGTCGCACTTTTGGCATTCCACCGCTGATCATTGGTATGACCGTAGTCAGTATTGGTACGTCACTTCCAGAGATTATTGTTTCACTTGCCGCGTCGCTGCACGAACAACGAGATTTAGCTGTCGGTACGGCGCTTGGCTCAAACATTATCAATATCTTGCTGATCCTCGGTCTGACCGCGCTGGTACGCCCTTTTACCGTCCATTCTGATGTTCTGCGCCGTGAATTACCCTTAATGTTATTGGTCAGCGTTGTAGCCGGTTCCGTACTCTATGACGGACAACTTAGCCGCAGCGATGGTATCTTTCTCCTCTTTCTGGCTGTGCTATGGCTGCTGTTCATTGTTAAACTTGCACATCAGGCTGAACGTCAGGGAACTGACAGCCTGACCAGGGAGCAACTTGCAGAACTGCCGCGTGAAGGTGGTTTACCCGTTGCTTTTTTATGGCTCGGCATTGCACTGATCATCATGCCAGTAGCAACGCGGATGGTGATTGATAACGCTACCGTGCTGGCAAATTACTTTGCCATCAGCGAGTTGACTATTGGTCTGACGGCAATCGCTATCGGCACGAGTCTGCCAGAACTGGCAACCGCGATAGCCGGTGTACGCAAAGGTGAGAACGACATCGCCGTCGGTAATATCATCGGCGCGAATATTTTTAATATCGTCATCGTGCTGGGTCTACCGGCGCTGATTACCCCAGGGGAGATTAACCCACTGGCGTATAGCCGTGACTACAGCGTGATGTTGTTGGTAAGCATTATTTTTGCGTTGCTGTGCTGGCGGCGCTCCCCTCAACCTGGCCGTGGCGTAGGGGTATTATTAACAGGCGGATTTATCGTATGGCTGGCGATGTTGTACTGGTTATCGCCAATACTCGTTGAATAACTGGAAACGCATTATGTCGCACGTAGAGTTGCAACCGGGTTTTGACTTTCAGCAAGCAGGTAAAGAAGTCCTGGCGATTGAACGTGAATGCCTGGCGGAGCTTGATCAATACATCAATCAGAATTTCACACTCGCTTGTGAAAAGATGTTTTGGTGTAAAGGTAAAGTCGTAGTTATGGGGATGGGCAAATCGGGACACATCGGGCGCAAAATGGCAGCCACCTTTGCCAGCACCGGTACTCCGTCATTTTTCGTCCATCCTGGCGAAGCCGCGCATGGCGATTTAGGCATGGTTACGCCACAAGACGTGGTGATTGCTATCTCTAATTCGGGTGAATCCAGTGAAATCGCAGCATTGATTCCGGTGCTTAAGCGTCTTCACGTGCCGTTAATCTGCATTACCGGTCGTCCGGAGAGTAGCATGGCGCGTGCCGCTGACGTGCATCTGTGTGTTAAAGTAGCGAAAGAAGCCTGTCCGTTGGGGCTGGCACCGACCAGCAGCACCACCGCCACGCTGGTGATGGGCGATGCTCTCGCCGTCGCCCTGTTAAAAGCGCGCGGCTTTACCGCCGAAGATTTTGCGCTCTCACATCCCGGCGGCGCACTGGGTCGTAAACTTCTGCTGCGCGTAAGCGATATTATGCATACGGGTGATGAGATCCCGCATGTCAAAAAAACCGCCAGCCTGCGCGATGCATTACTGGAAATTACCCGCAAAAATCTTGGTATGACTGTCATTTGCGATGACAATATGATGATTGAAGGCATCTTTACCGACGGTGATTTACGCCGTGTCTTCGATATGGGTGTGGATGTCCGTCAATTAAGCATTGCCGATGTGATGACGCCGGGGGGAATCCGCGTGCGCCCTGGCATTCTGGCCGTTGAGGCACTGAACTTAATGCAATCCCGCCATATCACCTCCGTAATGGTTGCCGATGGCGACCATTTACTCGGTGTGTTACATATGCATGATTTACTGCGTGCAGGCGTAGTGTAAAGATTCAAGGATAAACAACAATGAGCAAAGCAGGTACGTCGCTTGAGACCTGTTACGGCCCTGTCAGCGCCGACGTTATGGCAAAAGCGGAGAACATTCGTCTGCTAATTCTCGACGTCGATGGCGTGCTGTCAGATGGCCTGATTTATATGGGCAACAACGGCGAAGAACTTAAAGCGTTCAATGTTCGGGACGGTTATGGCATTCGTTGTGCGCTCACCTCTGATATTGAAGTCGCCATCATTACCGGGCGAAAGGCTAAACTGGTAGAAGATCGTTGTGCCACATTGGGAATTACCCATTTGTATCAGGGGCAGTCGAACAAACTTATCGCCTTTAGCGATCTGCTGGAAAAACTGGCGATCGCCCCGGAAAACGTGGCTTACGTTGGGGATGATCTCATCGACTGGCCAGTAATGGAAAAAGTAGGCTTAAGCGTGGCTGTGGCCGATGCACATCCGCTGTTGATTCCGCGCGCTGATTACGTGACGCGCATTGCTGGTGGTCGTGGCGCAGTTCGTGAAGTTTGCGACTTATTACTCCTGGCGCAGGGCAAACTGGATGAAGCCAAAGGGCAATCGATATGAGTAAAGCCAGACGTTGGGTTATCATTGTGTTATCACTGGCGGTTCTGGTGATGATCGGCATTAACATGACCGAGAAAGACGATACCGCCCAGGTGGTCGTCAACAACAATGATCCCACCTATAAAAGCGAGCATACGGACACGCTCGTCTATAACCCGGAAGGGGCGCTAAGCTATCGATTGATTGCTCAACACGTTGAATATTATTCCGATCAGGCCGTTTCGTGGTTTACGCAACCGGTACTTACCACGTTTGATAAGGATAAAATCCCGACATGGTCGGTAAAAGCGGATAAAGCCAAGCTGACTAATGATCGGATGCTCTATTTATATGGACACGTTGAAGTCAACGCACTCGTGCCGGACTCTCAACTTCGCAGAATCACGACGGATAACGCGCAGATCAATCTGGTGACGCAGGATGTTACCTCTGAAGACCTCGTCACGTTATACGGAACAACATTTAACTCCAGCGGTCTGAAAATGCGCGGCAACTTACGCAGCAAGAACGCCGAGCTGATTGAAAAGGTTAGAACATCCTATGAAATTCAAAACAAACAAACTCAGCCTTAATCTTGTGCTTGCCAGCTCACTTCTGGCCGCCAGTATTCCGGCATTTGCCGTTACCGGAGACACTGACCAGCCGATTCACATTGAGTCGGATCAGCAATCTCTTGATATGCAAGGCAACGTGGTCACCTTTACCGGTAATGTCATCGTTACCCAGGGCACCATCAAAATTAATGCCGATAAAGTGGTCGTTACTCGTCCGGGCGGCGAACAAGGTAAAGAAGTGATTGACGGCTACGGTAAACCGGCAACGTTCTATCAGATGCAGGACAACGGTAAACCAGTCGAAGGTCACGCTTCCCAGATGCATTACGAACTGGCGAAAGATTTTGTCATCCTGACCGGTAATGCTTATCTGCAGCAGGTCGATAGCAATATAACGGGCGATAAAATTACTTATCTGGTGAAAGAGCAGAAAATGCAGGCTTTCAGCGATAAAGGCAAGCGCGTAACCACCGTTCTGGTGCCGTCGCAGTTGCAGGACAAAAACAACAAAGGCCAGACCCCGGCGCAGAAGAAGGGTAATTAATTCGTTATGGCAACATTAACAGCAAAGAACCTTGCAAAAGCCTACAAGGGTCGCCGCGTGGTGGAAGACGTCAGCCTGACCGTTAACTCCGGGGAAATTGTCGGGCTGCTGGGGCCAAACGGTGCCGGTAAAACCACCACTTTCTATATGGTCGTCGGTATTGTGCCGCGCGATGCGGGCAACATCATTATTGATGATGACGATATCAGCCTGCTGCCGCTGCATGCACGCGCGCGTCGCGGTATCGGCTATCTGCCGCAGGAAGCTTCAATTTTCCGCCGTCTTAGCGTTTACGATAACCTGATGGCAGTACTGCAAATTCGTGACGATTTATCCGCTGAACAACGTGAAGATCGTGCGAACGAATTGATGGAAGAGTTTCACATTGAGCATCTGCGCGACAGCATGGGCCAATCGCTCTCCGGTGGTGAACGCCGTCGTGTAGAAATTGCCCGCGCGCTGGCTGCAAATCCGAAATTTATCCTGCTCGATGAACCGTTTGCCGGGGTTGACCCGATCTCAGTCATCGACATTAAACGCATCATTGAGCATTTACGCGACAGCGGCCTGGGTGTACTTATCACCGACCACAACGTGCGTGAAACGCTGGCTGTTTGTGAACGTGCTTATATCGTCAGTCAGGGACATTTAATCGCCCACGGCACGCCGACAGAAATCTTACAAGACGAACATGTTAAGCGTGTATACCTTGGGGAAGACTTCAGACTCTGATAGGGTAGAAGCTCGCGACGTTTTAGCAGGAGAGTACGATTCTGAACATGAAGCAAGGTTTGCAACTCAGGCTTAGCCAGCAACTGGCGATGACGCCTCAGCTACAACAGGCAATTCGTCTGTTGCAGTTGTCCACGCTGGAACTTCAACAGGAGCTGCAGCAGGCGCTGGAAAGTAATCCACTGCTTGAGCAAATCGACACTCATGATGAAATCGACACTCACGAAACGCCAGACAGCGAAACGTTAGACACTGCTGACGCGCTCGAACAAAAAGAGATGCCGGAAGAACTGCCGCTTGATGCCAGTTGGGATACCATCTACACCGCCGGTACGCCATCCGGCACCAGCGGTGACTACATCGACGACGAGCTACCGGTCTATCAGGGCGAAACGACGCAGACCTTGCAGGATTATCTGATGTGGCAGGTTGAGCTGACGCCATTTTCTGACACTGACCGCGCCATCGCCACTTCTATTGTCGATGCCGTTGATGACACGGGATATCTCACCGTTCCACTGGAAGATATTCTCGAAAGTATGGGCGATGAAGAGATCGACATCGATGAAGTTGAAGCTGTCCTCAAACGAATCCAACGCTTTGATCCGGTTGGCGTGGCAGCGAAAGATCTGCGTGACTGTCTGCTGATCCAACTCTCCCAATTCGACAAAACTACGCCGTGGCTGGAAGAGGCCAGACTCATCATTAGCGATCACCTCGATCTGCTGGCAAATCACGACTTCCGCACACTGATGCGCGTAACACGCCTGAAAGAAGATGTGCTGAAAGAAGCCGTCAACTTGATCCAGTCGCTCGATCCACGCCCTGGTCAATCGATCCAGACCGGCGAACCGGAATATGTCATTCCAGATGTGTTGGTACGCAAGCATAACGGTCAATGGACGGTTGAACTCAACAGCGACAGCATTCCACGGCTACAAATTAACCAGCACTACGCCTCAATGTGTAATAACACACGCAATGATGGCGATAGCCAGTTTATCCGCAGCAATCTGCAGGATGCCAAATGGTTGATTAAGAGTCTGGAAAGCCGTAACGATACGCTACTGCGCGTGAGTCGCTGTATCGTTGAACAGCAGCAAGCCTTCTTTGAGCAAGGCGAAGAATATATGAAACCGATGGTACTGGCAGATATCGCTCAGGCTGTCGAAATGCATGAATCGACGATCTCTCGCGTGACCACGCAAAAGTACCTGCATAGTCCACGAGGCATTTTTGAACTGAAGTATTTTTTCTCCAGTCACGTCAATACCGAGGGCGGCGGCGAAGCCTCGTCCACGGCGATTCGCGCGCTGGTGAAAAAATTAATCGCGGCGGAAAACCCAGCGAAACCGTTGAGCGACAGCAAGTTAACTTCTTTGCTGTCGGAACAAGGTATCATGGTGGCACGCCGCACTGTTGCGAAGTACCGAGAGTCTTTATCCATTCCGCCGTCAAACCAGCGTAAACAGCTCGTTTGACCCAACCGATAAGGAAGACACTATGCAGCTCAACATTACCGGAAATAACGTCGAGATCACCGAGGCCCTGCGAGAATTTGTTACCTCAAAATTTGCCAAACTTGAGCAATATTTTGACCGAATCAACCAGGTCTATGTTGTTCTGAAAGTGGAGAAAGTCACCCATACCTCAGATGCAACACTGCATGTAAACGGTGGCGAAATTCATGCCAGCGCGGAAGGTCAGGACATGTACGCTGCCATTGATGGCTTAATCGATAAGTTGGCACGCCAACTGACTAAACATAAAGATAAATTGAAACAACACTAATTGTCCGGGCGATTAGCAAGTGCATGGTGGCCTGTTGTGTGGCACAACGGGCCATTTGTACGGTTAATGCTCCGAGCCTGTTCCACTGTTTGAGTGGACAGGCTCTTAGGTGAAATTATGATAAATAATGATACAACTCTACAGCTTAGCAGTGTTCTTAACAGGGAATGTACGCGAAGCCGCGTCCACTGCCAGAGCAAAAAACGCGCACTGGAAATCATCAGCGAACTGGCGGCGAAACAACTTAGCCTGCCGCCTCAGGTGGTTTTTGAAGCTATCCTGACGCGGGAAAAAATGGGCAGTACCGGTATTGGTAATGGTATTGCAATTCCGCATGGCAAACTGGAAGAAGATACTCTGCGTGCTGTTGGCGTTTTCGTTCAGCTCGAAACGCCTATCGCTTTTGATGCCATCGATAACCAACCGGTTGACTTGCTTTTTGCCCTGCTAGTACCGGCTGACCAAACCAAAACGCATCTGCATACTCTTTCGCTGGTGGCGAAACGTCTGGCGGACAAAACCATCTGCCGCCGTTTACGCGCAGCCCAAAGCGATGAAGAGCTGTATCAAATCATTACGGATACCGAAGGTACTCCGGATGAAGCGTAGTTATTCTGTAATGTCTCTTTTAGACGTTGTGAGGAGAAACAGTACATGGTACTGATGATCGTCAGTGGGCGTTCGGGTTCAGGTAAATCTGTCGCCCTGCGTGCGCTGGAAGATATGGGTTTTTACTGCGTGGATAACCTTCCCGTGGTGTTGTTACCCGATCTGGCCCGTACCCTGGCCGATCGCGAGATTTCTGCCGCCGTCAGCATTGATGTTCGTAATATGCCGGAGTCGCCAGAAATATTCGAACAGGCGATGAGCAACCTGCCTGATGCTTTCTCACCGCAACTGCTGTTCCTGGATGCCGACCGTAACACGTTAATACGCCGTTACAGCGATACGCGCCGCCTGCACCCACTTTCCAGCAAAAATCTGTCGCTGGAGAGCGCTATCGACAAAGAAAGCGATCTGCTGGAGCCACTGCGTTCGCGGGCGGATTTGATTGTCGATACGTCAGAAATGTCCGTTCACGAGCTGGCGGAAATGCTGCGTACCCGTCTGCTGGGTAAACGCGAGCGTGAACTGACGATGGTCTTTGAGTCCTTCGGCTTCAAGCACGGCATTCCTATTGATGCGGATTATGTCTTTGACGTGCGTTTCCTGCCGAACCCGCACTGGGACCCGAAACTGCGTCCGATGACCGGCCTTGATAAACCTGTCGCTGCGTTCCTCGACCGTCACACAGAAGTACACAATTTCATCTACCAGACGCGCAGCTATCTTGAGCTATGGTTACCTATGCTGGAAACCAACAACCGTAGCTACCTGACGGTCGCCATTGGTTGTACTGGCGGGAAGCACCGTTCGGTGTATATTGCAGAACAACTGGCAGACTACTTCCGCTCACGCGGTAAAAACGTCCAGTCACGCCATCGCACGCTGGAAAAACGCAAACCATGACCGTCAAGCAAACTGTCGAAATCACTAACAAGCTGGGCATGCATGCCCGGCCTGCTATGAAACTCTTTGAATTAATGCAAGGTTTTGACGCTGAAGTGCTGTTACGTAATGACGAAGGCACCGAGGCTGAAGCCAACAGCGTTATTGCGCTCTTGATGCTGGACTCTGCCAAAGGACGACAGATTGAAGTCGAAGCGACAGGCCCACAGGAAGTCGAAGCGCTGGCTGCGGTTATTGCTCTCTTTAATTCCGGTTTCGATGAAGATTAATCTTCATCCCTCTGACATTTAAATTCCCCCTCCTCAGCCCTTCAGGGCAATAAGAAAAGCGCGTACTGAAATCGTCATCAATGAACGTCATTTGTACATTTCGTGCGCTTTTCCATACACACAAAACCTTAAGAAAACCTTAAAAAGCCTTGTTTAGGTTTCGTTTAAGTTAAGCCCCCATACTGGAGACTGTCAGAAAATATTTCCAGGAGATGGCATGATTCGCTTATCTGAACAAAGTCCCCTGGGCACCGGAAGACATCGGAAATGTTACGCGCATCCGGAAGATGCCCAACGCTGTATCAAGATTGTCTACCACCGTGGCGACGGTGGCGATAAAGAGATCCGCCGCGAGTTAAAGTACTATGCGCACCTTGGTCGTCGTTTGAAAGACTGGAGCGGTATTCCACGCTATCACGGTACAGTTGAGACTGATTGCGGAACCGGTTATGTCTACGATGTCATTGCCGATTTTGATGGCAAGCCGTCTATTACATTGACCGAATTTGCTAAACAATGCCGTTACGAAGAAGATATCGCGCAACTGCGCCAGTTACTGAAACACCTGAAGCGTTATTTGCAGGATAATCGCATCGTGACGATGTCGCTGAAGCCGCAGAATATCCTCTGCCACCGTATCAGCGAGTCAGAAATTATTCCCGTCGTCTGTGACAACATTGGTGAAAGCACGTGGATTCCGCTGGCGACCTGGTCGAAGTGGTGTTGTCAACGTAAGCAAAAGCGATTGTGGCAACGTTTTATCGCGCAACCCGCGCTAGCTGTTGCGCTGCAGAAAGAGACGCTATCTTGTGAGAACAAGAAACTCTCACTCACTTCGCACGAAGCTTAATATAGTTGGTGTTGTCGCATAAACGACTCACCGCCTAATTGATGCATTTGCCGCAAAATCCACGCCTGACGGCTACGCACGTAGCCTGATGGTGCGAAGACTTTGAAACGGAGTGGGTTGGGTAGTACTGCAGCCAGTAACGCCGCTTCCGACTGGGTGAGTTTGCTGGCAGGTTTATGGAAATAACGTTGCGCTGCGGCTTCAACACCAAATACCCCTTCACCAAATTCGGCTACATTCAGGTAAACCGTCAGGATACGCTTTTTGCTCCAGACCGTTTCTATCCCCAATGTTAACCCGGCTTCCAGCCCTTTTCGTACCCAACTACGCCCATCCCATAAAAAGAGATTTTTGGCTGTCTGCTGTGAAATTGTTGATGCGCCGCGAACGCGGTTTTCATTGCGTTCATTGTGCGCCAGCGCTTTCTCAATAGAAGCCACATCAAAGCCCCAATGGTCGGGGAATTTCTGATCTTCTGCGGCAATCACCGCCAGCCCCATCCATGGCGAGATTTGATCCAGACTAACCCAATCAGAATGCGCCACGTAACGAAAGTTACCATGCAACCAGGCACTCACCTGACGCTCAGCCATTACCGCCGAGAACGGAACTGGCGCTATGCTAAACAACGCGATGCCCCCACCCCAGAACACGGCAAGGGCAACCACTAACCGCAGAAGAAAACGGCGGACGAAACCGAACGCCGTTAAGCGGCTTTTACTCATTCAGCCAGAACCAGCACGCGGGAAACCAGCTTATCAATGCCGCTCGCCGCTTCCGCAATGTTCTGCGCCAGCATATACGCTGGTGTAGTGACAATCTTATTGTCTTCATCAACAACGATATCATCGACCGGGCACGGCACATGCTCTGCGCCCATCTCTTCCAGCACTTCTGCGGTATCGATATCTGTGCCAATGGTCAAACGCAGCGGGAAATCGAAAATTTTAGGCAGCATCGCCGGGGCAATGCACATAAAGCCAAGCGGTTTACCTGCCTGATGCATCGCTTGCGCCAGCGCCTTTAATTCACGGTCAACGGTGCATTCACTGCCAAGGCTGGCAAAATTGCTTAAATTTTTCGCCGCACCAAAACCACCTGGCACAATCAACGCATCCAGTTCGGCGGCATCGGCCTGAGCCAGAGGACGGATCTCACCACGCGTTATACGTGCTGCTTCAATCAACACATTGCGCGTTTCCGCCATCGGCTCGCCAGTTAAATGGTTGATAACATCAACCTGCTGCTTATCCGGCGCAAAGCAGACCGCCTGCGCACCGTTGCGTGAAATTGCTAATAACGTCAAAACCGCTTCATGGATTTCAGAACCGTCATAGACACCGCACCCGCTCAGAACTACGCCAATTTTCTTCATTGTGATCATCCTTTCGCAACTGACTGAAACACATTAATCTTTTTAATAAGAATGCTACGCATCACACATTTAACTGATTCATGTAACAAATCATTTAAGATTTGCTATCTTAACTGCGTGCGGCCTGAAAAACAGTGCTGCGCCCTTGTAACTCATCATAATAATTTACGGCGCAGCCAAGATTTCCCTGGTGTTGGCGCAGTATTCGCGCACCCCGGTCTAGCCGGGGTCATTTTTTAGCAGCTTTCGCAACCCACGCTTTCAGTACTTCTACGTCGTGACGCCACTCTTCTTTCATCTCTTCAATCCATTCACCAACATTATCTTCCCACGCAGGAAGATCGGGAGACTGGATCTGCTGACCAAGCTGCTGCAGATGGCGTAACCCCACTGACCCCGCCGCACCTTTAATTTTGTGACCTTCCTCGACGATGCCTTTTTTATCTTGCGCCGTCAGATTCGATTCCAACACGCTCACATAGCCCGGCATCATTTTCTCAAACACCGCTAACCCGTCAGTGATCAGCTTCGGCCCTACAAGTTCGAGATACTGTTCCAGCATAGGAATATCAAGCAATGCTTCCGATTTACCGCTCTCTTCTGTCGTCATCGTGCTTTCCTCATCATCCTGGGTATCCCAGAATTTCTTGATCATCGCAGTTAGCGCCGGCACAGAAAGCGGCTTACTCAGCACATCATCCATTCCGGCATTGAGGTACTCTTGTTTATCTTTCAGCACATTGGCAGTTAAAGCCACCAGCGGCGGTAAATCTTCGCGCGGATAACGCTTCGTCAGTTCACGAGAGATATCCAGCCCGGTCATATCCGGTAACTGAATATCCAGCAACACCAGGTCGTATTCGCCAGGTTTAAACATCTCCAGCGCCGCCTTACCGGTCATCGCTACGTCGACAGTATTGCCGAGCTTTTCCAGCACCGAGCGTGCAACAATAACGTTCAGTTCAATATCTTCTACCAGCAGCACATTCAGCGCCGGTAAAGGCATATCATCTTCGTCAAACGCATCATCCACTTCTTCCGCCACCGACGGTGCATGGATCGTCAAAGTAAAGGTTGAACCTTTCCCTTGTTCGCTGGTGACGGTGATATCCCCCCCCATATTTTTCGCCAGCCGACGAGAAACCGCCAGACCAATACCGGTGCCGGTGGCAGGTTTACCGCCGTGGCTGTCTTTCACCTGGTAATACATAGCAAAAATTTTATCCAGTTCATCCTGCGGAATACCGATGCCAGAATCTTCCACTTCAAAATGCAACATGCCCCCTTCGTCATAACGCACACGAACGGTCACTTGCCCCTTCTGAGTGAATTTGACGGCGTTACTGATTAAGTTCCACAGGATCTGGCGTAAACGTGTGCCGTCGGTAATGATCTGATGCGGCAACGGCAGCGTCGGTTCCAGAATAAAACGCAGCCCTTTTTGCTGTGCCTGTAATGCGGAGAGGTTTTCCAGATCGGCAAGAAAGCTGGTGAAATCAACCGGCTGGTTATCAAGTTGAACTTTACGCCGCTCCATCTTATCCATGTCGATAATATCGTTGAAGATATTCCCCAATGTGACGGCGGAAACATGGATAGTTTTGAGATATTTTTCCTGCTCAGCGGTGAGTTCCGTATCCAGCAAGATACGACTTAATCCAACGATACCGTTCAGCGGTGTACGCAACTCATGGCTGATTGTCGAGATAAAAGTAGTTTTGTCGCGGCTGGCGCGTTCGAGCGCATCCTGATAACGCTTACGCTCGGTAATGTCGCGACCAAAGCCCATCAAACCGTGGCGTTTACCTACACGGTCGTAGTACGGCACTTTACGGATTTCAAAGCAGGCTTTGCGCCCGTCCGGATAATCCAGCCACTGTTCATAGGTCAGCGACACATTATGACGGAACACTTTCTCATCGGTTTCAATGACTTTTGCTGCGGCTTCCGGCGAGTAAACATCAGCAGGCTTCAGATGCACCAGTTGTTTTTCACTTTTCCCGGTCAGCAGCTCCATCGCGCGATTACAGCCGGAAAACTCTTTATCTTCGTTACGATAAAAAACCAGGTCGGGTGAAGCATCAAGGAAGGAACGTAAGAATGAGGATTGCTGTTCGAGCTGAATCTGCGTCTCTTCGCGCTCTTTGATTTCAATTTTCAACTGACCGAAGGTTTCCTGCAATTCAGCTTCTGCTTTTTCACGAACGGCAATTTCCTGATTAAGCTGGGTAATATTATCTTTCAGTTGTACGTTGAGGCTCAGATCGCGCTCGCGCATCTCCTCCAGCTTTTGCACCAGCCGGGACAGACGTTGCCGTGATTCTTCCAGTTGCTCCACCACTACCGAAAGAAAGTAAACCGCCCACGGTGTAATCAACAAACCAAAGAAGATGGAACGGATAACATCAATACTTTCAACTTCACCATGCAGCACCATGGTCACCGCCATTTGAACCACAATGGCGAGCACCACCAGCGCCAGCGCCAGTAGCATTGAGAAGCGCACCAGACCTAACTTCATCATCAGGTCAACATAGTACTGCGCCAACAAACGAATTTGCTTCATTTAAGGAATTCCTTCACGACAACCTGCCACAATAATACCCAATTCTGACAGTTACGCTGAAAATTGTGTGAGAAATGCGGAATTCCCCAGATTAACTACGAGGAAGGTGGCATCCACGGGCGTCCCAACGCCGATCCCTGCACGCCGTGTTCAGTAAGATAGCGATCCAGCTCGACCATTCCCGTCCAGCGATTTTCACACCACAGTGGGGCAAGTAGCGTCGGGCGACGGGCGCTGGCGGAAATACGATGATAGATAACTTCCGGTGGTGTATGGCGGATCATTTCTCCCGCTGTCAGCGTGTAATCGTCCAGTTCAATACCGTTCAAACGCCCCGCTTCCCATGCTTTCGCCATAATGCTGCCTTTCACGATATGCAGCGGATGCAGTTTTATGCCGTCAACACCGGTTTCCACCACCTGCTCCAGCGTTTGCAGACATTCAGTGCGTCCTTCACCCGGCAGGCCGACAATTAAGTGCGAGCACACTTTCAGCCCGCGTTCACGTGCCCGTTGCGTCGTGCGTTGATAACAGGCGAAATCATGGCCACGGTTAATACGGTGTAGCGTTTTGTCATGAGCGGTTTGCAGTCCCAGTTCCAGCCACACTTCATAACCCTGATCTTTATATTCGCAAAGCAGATCCAGCACAGCATCCGGTACGCAGTCCGGGCGGGTGCCAACACACAAACCGACAATATTGGCCTGACTCACCGCCTGCTGATACATAGAGCGCAGTACCTGAACTTCCGCAAAAGTGCTGGTATAAGCCTGAAAGTAAGCCAGATAGCGTTTCGCGCGATTAACTAAATTTGCCTGATGCGCCAGTTGTTCGGCAATAGAACGATGTTGCTGTTCTTCGTCGGCAAACGAGGCAACATTACAGAATGTGCAGCCACCGCGTCCGATGGTGCCATCACGATTCGGGCAGCTAAAACCACCGTGCAGCGTCAGTTTATGCACCTTTTGCCCGTAACGACGGGTAAGATCTCCACCAAACATATTGACTAATTTCTGTAACTGCATAATCTGATAGACCGCGCCTTGAAAAGAGGCCAAAGCCTGCCATTTTTAGCTCAATTCCGCGATGACCTGGATCAATCGCCCTGGCCTGCCTTTACCAACTGCATATTCAATCACAATTACTGAGATTTAATGCAATATCGTATTAATTACTTTTCCTTATCTTGCGTCGGATTTTTTTATCCGCTAATGGATTTTAAACAAAAACAGTAGTATGAAACGCCTTTATCTCTCAATGCAGTATAAAATGCTGGCTTAAGCGTCAGTTCAAGGCAGGATAAGGGTTAACACGCCTCTATAGTAGTCAGGAACTCAACGTTTTCCTTTTTCACCCCACTTTAATTCAAAATAAGATATTTCATTTAATTTCAATAAATTAATGAATATTTTTGCGCTAAAGCACATTTCTATACCAATAAGCTTGCCATTTGACCTGTGTCGCCTTTACCGATAAGTTGGAAATCCGCTGGAAGCTTTCTGGATGAGCAGCCTGCTCATCATATTTATGCAGTAATTGAGATCCCCTCTTCACCGTATTAACCGATGCGAAAAGGACAAAAAAAGGGGGCGAATGCGAGGTAAGCGTATGAAACGCAAACCCCGTCGCCACGCTCTTTCTGTGCCCGTGCGTTACGGTTCGGAAGTGGGGTTCCCGCAGAGCCTGGGGGAGGTTCACGATATGTTGTACGATAAATCCCTTGAGAGGGACAACTGTGGTTTCGGCCTGATCGCCCACATAGAAGGCGAACCTAGCCACAAGGTAGTGCGTACGGCAATACACGCACTGGCCCGCATGCAGCACCGTGGCGCGATTCTCGCTGATGGTAAAACCGGCGACGGTTGCGGCTTGCTGTTACAAAAACCGGATCGCTTTTTTCGCATCGTTGCGCAAGAACGCGGCTGGCGTTTAGCGAAAAACTACGCCGTCGGGATGATCTTTCTGAATAAAGATCCCGAACTCGCCGCTGCCGCACGCCGCATCGTTGAAGAAGAGCTGCAACGCGAAACATTGTCGATTGTGGGCTGGCGTGATGTCCCCACCAACGAAGGCGTACTGGGTGAAATTGCCCTCTCCTCTCTGCCACGCATTGAGCAAATTTTCGTTAACGCTCCGGCTGGCTGGCGTCCGCGCGATATGGAACGCCGTCTGTTTATCGCCCGTCGCCGCATTGAGAAACGTCTCGAATCCGATAAAGACTTCTACATCTGTAGCCTGTCGAATCTGGTCAACATCTATAAAGGTCTGTGTATGCCGGCGGATTTGCCGCGCTTTTACCTGGATCTTGCGGATCTGCGTCTGGAATCAGCTATCTGCCTGTTCCATCAACGCTTCTCCACCAACACCGTGCCGCGCTGGCCACTGGCGCAGCCATTCCGTTACCTCGCACATAACGGTGAAATCAACACCATCACAGGTAACCGTCAGTGGGCGCGTGCCCGTACTTATAAATTCCAGACGCCGCTAATCCCCGATTTACACGACGCAGCACCGTTTGTGAACGAAACCGGCTCCGACTCCAGCTCGATGGATAACATGCTGGAACTGCTGCTGGCGGGCGGGATGGATATCATCCGCGCCATGCGTCTGTTAGTGCCACCTGCCTGGCAGAACAACCCGGATATGGACCCGGAACTGCGCGCGTTCTTCGACTTTAACTCCATGCATATGGAGCCGTGGGATGGCCCGGCGGGCATCGTGATGTCCGACGGTCGTTTCGCCGCCTGTAACCTCGACCGTAACGGTCTGCGTCCGGCACGCTACGTCATCACCAAAGATAAGTTGATCACCTGCGCCTCTGAAGTCGGCATCTGGGATTATCAGCCTGATGAAGTGGTGGAAAAAGGCCGCGTCGGGCCAGGTGAGCTGATGGTGATCGACACTCGCAGTGGGCGTATTCTGCACTCGGCGGAAACCGATGATGACCTGAAAAGCCGCCATCCGTACAAAGAGTGGATGGCGAAAAACGTCCGCCGTCTGGTGCCGTTTGAAGACTTGCCTGATGAAGAAGTGGGGAGTCGCGAACTGGACGACGACACGCTTGCCAGCTACCAGAAACAGTTTAACTACAGCGCGGAAGAGTTGGATTCCGTGATCCGCGTACTGGGCGAAAACGGCCAGGAAGCCGTCGGTTCGATGGGCGACGACACCCCATTCGCCGTGCTCTCCAGCCAGCCGCGTATTATTTACGACTACTTCCGTCAGCAATTTGCCCAGGTGACTAACCCGCCAATCGACCCCCTACGTGAAGCGCATGTCATGTCGCTCGCCACCAGCATCGGTCGTGAAATGAACGTCTTCTGCGAAGCAGAAGGCCAGGCGCACCGCTTAAGCTTTAAATCGCCAATTCTGCTCTACTCCGATTTCAAACAGCTCACGACCATGAAAGAGGAGCACTATCGCGCAGATACGCTGGATATCACCTTTGACGTTAGCAAAACCACGCTTGAAGCGACGGTTAAAGAGCTGTGCGATAAAGCCGAAAAAATGGTACGTAGCGGCACCGTGCTACTGGTACTTTCAGACCGAAATATCGGTAAAGATCGCCTGCCGGTTCCGGCTCCGATGGCGGTTGGCGCGATCCAGACCCGTCTGGTCGATCAAAGCCTGCGTTGCGATGCCAACATCATCGTCGAAACCGCCAGCGCCCGCGATCCGCACCACTTCGCTGTGCTGCTGGGCTTCGGTGCAACCGCCATTTATCCGTACCTTGCCTATGAAACGCTGGGACGCTTAATCGACACCCATGCGATTGCCAAAGACTATCGTACCGTGATGCTGAACTACCGTAACGGCATCAACAAAGGCTTGTACAAAATCATGTCCAAAATGGGCATCTCCACCATCGCCTCTTACCGCTGCTCGAAACTGTTCGAAGCAGTCGGTCTGCACGATGACGTGATGAGCCTGTGCTTCCAGGGCGCAGTCAGCCGCATTGGCGGCGCGAGCTTTGAAGATTTCCAGCAGGATCTGCTGAATCTTTCAAAACGTGCCTGGCTGGCGCGTAAACCCATCAGCCAGGGCGGCTTGTTAAAATACGTGCATGGCGGCGAATACCACGCCTACAACCCGGACGTCGTGCGCACACTGCAACAGGCAGTTCAGAGTGGCGAGTACAGCGACTATCAGGAATACGCGAAGCTGGTTAACGAGCGTCCGGCAACGACACTGCGCGATCTGCTGGCGATTACTCCGGGTGATGATGCGGTCAACATTGCTGATGTTGAACCAGCCAGTGAACTGTTTAAACGCTTCGATACCGCAGCGATGTCTATCGGCGCATTAAGCCCGGAAGCCCACGAAGCGCTGGCGGAAGCGATGAACAGCATCGGCGGTAACTCTAACTCCGGGGAAGGCGGTGAAGATCCGGCGCGTTACGGCACCAATAAAGTCTCACGTATCAAACAGGTCGCTTCTGGCCGCTTCGGCGTAACCCCGGCGTATCTGGTTAACGCCGACGTGATTCAGATTAAAGTCGCTCAGGGCGCGAAACCGGGCGAAGGTGGTCAGTTACCTGGCGATAAAGTCACGCCGTATATCGCCAAACTGCGCTACTCCGTGCCGGGCGTAACGCTGATCTCCCCGCCGCCACACCACGATATCTACTCTATCGAGGATTTAGCGCAGCTTATTTTCGACCTGAAACAGGTTAACCCGAAAGCGATGATCTCCGTCAAACTGGTTTCTGAACCAGGCGTCGGGACTATCGCAACTGGCGTTGCGAAAGCGTATGCCGATTTAATCACCATCGCGGGCTATGACGGCGGCACCGGCGCAAGCCCGCTCTCCTCGGTGAAATACGCAGGCTGCCCGTGGGAACTGGGCCTGGTGGAAACTCAGCAGGCACTGGTGGCTAACGGCCTGCGCCATAAAATTCGTTTGCAGGTTGATGGCGGCCTGAAAACAGGCGTTGATATCATCAAAGCGGCAATTCTCGGCGCGGAAAGCTTTGGCTTTGGCACCGGTCCGATGGTGGCGCTGGGTTGTAAATACCTGCGTATTTGCCACCTGAACAACTGCGCCACCGGCGTAGCAACTCAGGACGAAAAACTGCGTAAGAATCACTATCACGGCTTACCGTTCAAAGTGACTAACTACTTTGAGTTTATCGCCCGTGAAACCCGCGAGCTGATGGCGCAACTGGGTGTAACACGTCTGGTCGATCTGATTGGTCGTACCGACCTGCTCAAAGAACTGGACGGCTACACAGCAAAACAACAGAAACTGGAACTGTCTCGCCTGCTGGAGACCGCCGAGCCACATCCGGGTAAAGCGCTCTATTGCACTGAGAAAAACCCACCGTTTGATAACGGCATACTCAACGCGCAGTTGCTGCAACAGGCGAAACCGTTTGTCGATGAGCGCCAGAGCAAAACCTTCTGGTTCGATATTCGCAACACCGACCGTTCCGTGGGCGCATCACTCTCTGGCTACATCGCGCAAACACACGGCGATCAGGGGCTGGCAGCCGATCCTATCAAAGCGTACTTCAACGGCACCGCGGGTCAGAGCTTCGGCGTGTGGAACGCAGGCGGCGTGGAGCTGTATCTGACTGGCGATGCTAACGACTATGTTGGTAAAGGCATGGCAGGCGGCTTAATCGCCATTCGTCCACCCGTGGGTTCGGCCTTCCGCAGCCATGAGGCGAGCATTATCGGCAACACCTGCCTGTATGGCGCGACCGGTGGTCGTCTGTATGCCGCAGGCCGTGCAGGAGAACGTTTCGGTGTGCGTAACTCTGGTGCTATCACTGTGGTAGAAGGCATTGGCGACAACGGTTGTGAATATATGACCGGCGGTATCGTCTGTATTCTGGGTAAAACCGGCGTTAACTTTGGCGCAGGCATGACCGGGGGCTTCGCTTACGTTCTCGACGAAAGTGGTGATTTCCGCAAACGCGTTAACCCGGAACTGGTGGAAGTGTTAAGCGTTGACTCCCTGGCGATCCATGAAGAGCATCTGCGTGGTCTTATCACCGAGCATGTGCAACACACCGGTTCCCAGCGTGGTGAAGAGATCCTGGCTAACTGGTCAACCTTCGCCAGCAAATTCGCGCTGGTTAAACCGAAGTCCAGTGATGTAAAAGCACTGCTGGGTCACCGTAGTCGTAGTGCAGCAGAGTTGCGCGTGCAGGCGCAGTAAGGGGTAGCAACAATGAGTCAGAATGTTTATCAATTTATCGACCTGCAGCGCGTTGATCCGCCAAAGAAACCGCTGAAGATCCGCAAAATTGAGTTCGTCGAAATTTACGAGCCGTTTTCCGAAGGCCAGGCCAAAGCGCAGGCTGACCGCTGCCTGTCGTGTGGCAACCCATACTGCGAATGGAAATGCCCGGTACACAACTACATCCCGAACTGGCTGAAGCTCGCCAACGAGGGGCGGATTTTTGAAGCGGCAGAACTGTCGCATCAAACTAATACCCTGCCGGAAGTGTGTGGACGCGTCTGCCCACAGGATCGCCTGTGCGAAGGCTCCTGCACCCTGAATGATGAATTTGGCGCGGTGACCATCGGTAACATTGAACGCTATATCAATGATAAAGCGTTCGAAATGGGTTGGCGTCCGGATATGTCTGGCGTAAAACAGACCGGTAAAAAAGTGGCGATTATCGGCGCAGGTCCGGCGGGGCTGGCGTGTGCGGATGTGTTAACGCGCAACGGTGTGAAAGCTGTCGTCTTCGACCGTCATCCGGAAATCGGCGGTCTGCTGACCTTTGGCATTCCGGCCTTCAAGCTGGAAAAAGAGGTGATGACGCGCCGCCGTGAAATCTTCACCGGCATGGGCATTGAGTTCCAACTCAATACCGAAGTGGGTCGTGACGTACAACTGGACGATCTACTGAACGATTACGATGCAGTGTTCCTCGGTGTCGGGACCTATCAGTCAATGCGCGGTGGACTGGAAAACGAAGACGCCGACGGCGTGTACGCGGCGCTACCGTTCCTCATCGCCAACACCAAACAGTTAATGGGTTTTGGCGAAACCAACGAAGAACCGTTCGTCAGCATGGAAGGCAAACGCGTAGTGGTACTTGGCGGCGGCGACACCGCGATGGACTGCGTGCGCACTTCCGTGCGCCAGGGAGCGAAGCACGTCACCTGTGCCTATCGTCGTGATGAAGAGAACATGCCGGGTTCCCGTCGCGAAGTGAAAAACGCGCGGGAAGAAGGTGTGGAGTTCAAATTCAACGTCCAGCCGCTGGGTATTGAAGTGAATGGCAACGGCAAAGTCAGCGGCGTGAAAATGGTGCGTACCGAAATGGGCGAACCCGATGCTAAAGGCCGTCGCCGCGCGGAGATTGTCGCAGGCTCTGAACATATCATTCCGGCAGATGCGGTGATCATGGCGTTTGGTTTCCGTCCACACAGCATGGAATGGCTGGCACAACACAGCGTCGAACTGGATCCCCAGGGCCGCATTATCGCTCCAGAGCGAAGCGACAACGCCTTCCAGACCAGCAACCCGAAAATCTTCGCCGGTGGTGACATTGTGCGAGGTTCAGACCTGGTGGTAACGGCAATTGCCGAAGGCCGCAAAGCTGCTGACGGGATCATGAACTGGCTGGAAGTATAACAAAAACCTCTCACGGCTCTATCATCATCCGTTTTATCTGGCCGGTGATAGGGCTGAAGCCCTCCCCCGAAACATCTCTCTCCTGAAAATTACACTCTGTGTCTGAAAGTATTTCCCCCCCCTGACAATAAATTTGAATATCTCACTTAATAAATGAAATCGTAATAAATACAGTGGTAAAAAATCATTAATCAAACCTAATTAAAAAACATTATTATTGATAAAACAATTCACAGCGTGAATGTTATTCTCATTAATTTTTAATAAAATATTAATGCCAACATATTCAAAGTAGAAATAAATAGTATAGATTACATTAAAATGCAAAATAGCCGTTCGGTTTTTAAGCGAAAAAAGCATCTATCTCCCAACAATTAAGAATAGCCTTACGACAAATTAAATTCACAACATGAATAACATATATTAAATCATTAATCAGGTACTAATCTGATAATCAACCACAAAAAAAGATTTACCATAATATTAAATAACGCCGTAGACTTTCCGCATTAATATTTACCTCGGGTAAATTATTTATGCGTGGGTTATTCAACAAAAAAGTCAGCAAACAATATTTTATTTAGACCCAAATACAAGAATAAATAATATATTTATTAATAGCCCCTATAAAAATTTAAAGCGCAAGCACGGCTCTCACGTTAACTGTTAACGGAAAACAGTGCTTATTCACATTTAAATTTAAGGACAAATAATGAAAAAGTTAGTAAAAGCTGCACTGGCAACGGCGATGGTTATGGGATTTTCATCTTATGCAAATGCGGTGGGCAGCAATACCGGCACAGTCAATTTTATCGGTACGATTGAAGACTCTCCGTGCTCCATTGTGGTGGGTGACGAACATCAGACCGTTAACCTCGGCCATATCGGTACGGGTTCTCTGACTGGTGGCAAATCCTCCACGGCTGTGCCGTTCAAAATCCGTCTGGAACACTGCGTATTCACCACTGAAACCAAAATGTCCACGGTGTTCAGCGCAGCAGGTAACGAATCAACGGCCAACCCGGGCAACCTGGCACTGATGGGGGCCAGCGGTGAAATGAATGGGGCCAGTATTGTTATCGGAACCAGCAAAGGTGCAGCACTCAAACTGGGTACTGCGTCAGAAACCAAACTGCAGATGGATGGAAACACTCCGGCCAAAGGCCTGCCTAACCAGGAAGTCGATTTCAGCGCATGGGTGAAAGGCGACGCTACTGGCACAATTGATATTGGTGAATTCAATAGCCAGGTTAATTTCCAGATTAGCTACCTGTAATTTACCCGCTGTAATAAGTGCAATGCCCTGAACAAGGAATGTCAGGGCATTAATAAAAATTAAAAACACTCATTATTGTTATTATCAGGACGGTTTATCTGATGCAACACCATGCCCCTTTCCGCTTACGAATATTAAGTCTGGCAATCATGATGACGCTGACCGGTCTCTCCGGGAAAAGCAATGCAGAAGAGGCTGTTGAATTTAATACCCAATTTCTTGACGTAAAAGGTGGGACAAAAATTGATTTAGGGAAATTTTCCCATAAAGGTTATGTCCTTCCGGGAAATTACAACTTGCAGGTTGTCGTAAATAAATATCCTCTGGCAGAGGAGAATGACATTCATTGGTATCCTAAAGAGGATGACCCGAGTAACAGCTTCCCTTGTCTTTCTCCCGATGTCATATCAAAGCTGGGACTAAAACCAGAATTAGTCGAAACATTACAATGGATTAAAGACGGCCAATGCCTGCAACCGGGCCAGATTGAAGGCATGGTAATACAGGCAAATTTAAGTCAGTCCCAGCTTGAGGTGACGATCCCCCAGGCCTGGCTGGAATATACCGACGCAGAATGGGATCCGCCCTCGCGCTGGGATGAAGGTATTCCCGGGTTGATATTCGATTACAACATGAATGCTCAGGTTCGCCATCAGCAGAATGATGGCGTCGATGAACATGACATCACGGCGAACGGTACTGTTGGCGGTAACCTGGGCGCATGGCGCTTACGTGCTGACTGGCAGGCCAGTTATCTGAATACCAGCGACAGTGAAGGGCAAGATCTGCGTGACTGGGAATGGAGCCGCTATTACGCATGGCGTGCATTACCCGGCCTTGGGGCAAAACTGACGCTCGGTGAAGACGCTCTTGCCTCGAATATCTTCGACACCTTTAACTACCTCGGTGCCAGCGTACAAACCGATGATCAAATGCTTCCGCCAAACCTGCGTGGCTATGCACCGGACATCTCTGGCGTCGCGCGTACCAATGCGAAAGTCACCGTAACGCAGCAAGGTCGCGTTATTTATGAGTCACAGGTTCCTGCTGGCCCATTCCATATTCAGGATATCAACGAAGCGGTATCCGGCGATTTACATGTCCGCATTGAAGAGCAAAGCGGCCAGGTTCAGGAATATGACGTCAGTACCGCCTCCATTCCCTTTTTAACCCGCCAGGGCATGGTGCGTTACAAAGGCACGGTGGGGCGTCCACAGGACTGGAACCATCACGCTGAAGGTAACGCGTTTGCCGCTGGTGAAGCATCATGGGGCTTTGCCAATAGCTGGTCGCTGTACGGCGGTGCTGTGGGTGAAGAACATTATCAGGCCGTCGCCATTGGTATCGGCCGCGATATGGCGGTACTGGGAGCACTCGCCCTTGACGTCACCCATTCACGAACTCAACTCCCGGAAGCGGGCGAATATGGACACGGTACTCTCCAGGGGAACTCCTATCGCATCAGCTACGCCAAAGATTTTGATCAGTTAAACAGCCGCTTTACCTTTGCCGGTTATCGGTTTTCCGAAGAAAACTACATGACGATGAGCGAATATCTCGATGCGCTGCATGATGACAACGTCCGTGCAGGCCACGATAAAGAGATGTACACCGTCAGCTATAGCCAGAATTTTAGCGACCCCGCGCTCAACGTTTACCTGACCTGGAACCGCCGGACATATTGGGACAGAGGAGACCAGAACAACTACAACCTCATGGTCTCTCACTATTTTGATATCGGTTCAATGAAGAATATGAGCCTCTCTCTGACCGCTTATCGCAGTGAATATGACAATGAATCCGACGATGGTGTCTATGTTTCACTGATGATCCCCTGGAGCAACGATAAGTCCATCAGCTACAACGGCATGTTTAGCGACGACGACAATTCCAGCCAGGTCAGTTATTACCAGCGCCTGAACGATCGCAGCAACTATCAATTAAGTCTGGGCCAGTCCGGCAATAACACCCGGGCTGAAGGGTTCTACAGCCATGAAGGGAGTTATGCGGACGTGGACGTCAGCGCAAACTATCAGGAAGGCGATTACACCTCTGCGGGTCTGACGATGCGTGGCGGCGCAACGTTAACCGCAAAAGGTGGGGCATTACACCGCACGAATCTCTCTGGCGGCAGCCGTATTCTGGTCGATACCGGCGGCGTCGCTGATGTCCCCATCGGCGGCTACAACTCTCCGGTCTACTCCAATAGGTTCGGCAAGGCCGTTCTGACGGACGTCAATGACTATTACCGCAACCAAATTCGCATTGATATCAATCAATTGCCTGAAAATGCCGAGGCAACGCAGTCCACTGTGCAGGCCACACTTACCGAAGGTGCGATTGGCTATCGCGAATTTGGCGTCATCAGCGGTGAAAAAGCGATGGCCGTTCTGCGCATGGAAAATGGCGACTATCCCCCCTTTGGCGCGGAAGTTAAAAACAGCCACCAGCAGCAAATCGGGTTGGTTGATGACGACGGGCATGTCTATCTCGCTGGCGTAAAAGCGGGTGAAAACTTACAGGTTTACTGGTCAGGCGAAAAACAGTGTGACGTCTCATTGCCCGACCCGTTACCGAAAAACCTATTTAGTGGTTTGTTATTGCCGTGTCAGTTAGCCAACCCGGATAAACCGCGCCCTGCCATGGAGATAAAACCGATTATCCAGGAGCAGACACAGCGCATTACGCCATCGGCTAAACCAGAAGCATTATCAGACAACGCCTATTAATTATTCAGGAACAGGGAACATGGTAAATAACAACATTTACGCACCAGGGATGTGGAAGACGAATATTTCTTGTCTGAGCGCAATTCTCTTTTTTACCTCCTGCGCGCAGGCCGCCATTGCGCCAGACCGCACGCGTCTGGTCTATAAAGGCGGCGAGAAATCGATCAGCGTGACGCTCAAAAATGACAGCCAAACCCTGCCCTATTTAGCGCAGACGTGGGTTGAAAACGAAAAAGGCGAGAAAATCACCTCGCCACTGGCTGTTCTGCCGCCCGTGCAGCGTATAGAGGCGAAAACGGAAGGTCAGGTCAAAGTGCAGGGAATGCCTGACATTAGCACCTTAGCGCAGGATAAAGAGACGCTGTTTTACTTTAATGTGCGAGAAATTCCGCCGAAAAGCGATAAACCCAATTCGCTGCAAATTGCGCTGCAAACGCGTATCAAACTGTTCTATCGCCCCGCCGCGCTGGCCAAAAAGGTCGATCCTGCGCATCCCTGGCAACATCAGGTCACTCTGAGTCGCGAGGGAGAACATTACCTGGTCAAAAACCCAACCAGTTATTACGTCATTATCAGCTCCGCCAGTACACAGAAAGGCGGTCAGCCCATCACAGGCTTTGAACCGCTGGTGATGCCTCCTGCAACCAGCCAGGAGATGAAAGGCCGTGCGTCCGATCTGGGAAGCGCGCCGGTACTGACGTATGTCAACGACTACGGTGGACGACTGCCTCTCTATTTCCAGTGCAGCGGCGCAGAGTGCCATGTCGATGACGCCAGAAGCAGTAAAGGATAATTCGGAGGCTTAATGAGAAGGCGAAGCAGTGCCCCACTTTCACTGTCATTGAGCGCTCTGATGTTACTGAGTGCATCGGTATATGCAGGGAATAAAAGCGTAAAAATGACGTTACGTATCGCCGTCGACGCGCCGCCACCTTGCACCGTCACCGGCGGAACGGTGAACTTTAACGATGTGCTCACGACCAAAATCGACGGCACAAACTATACCCAAACGGTGGGTTACAGCCTGAATTGCGATAAGCGAATTGCGAATGCACTGAAAATGCAGTTGCAGGGTACGGTTGTCACCATCAACGGCGAGTCGGTACTGAAAACGAATGTGGATGGGCTGGGAATACGGGTCCGTACGGTGAATGAACATACCCTCCTCGAGCCAGGGAGCACATCCTGGTTCCATTTTAATTTTTCAGGCAGCGGCCCGGCGCTGGAAGCAACGCCAGTAAAAAATTCAGCGACAACGCTCAGTTCAGGCGACTTTACCGCAGGGGCGACACTGGTGGTGGATTATCAATGAAAACAATCGGATGCGCGATACTTTTAGCCGCATGCAGCCTGTGTCATGCCGATAATCTGACCTTTATTGGCCACCTGGTGACGCCGCCTGTTTGCACCATCAGCAACAACGCCAGAATAGACGTCAATTTCCGTGATGTGATCATCACGCGAATCGATGGCAACAATTACAGGCAGCCGCTGGAGTACAAAATTACCTGCGACTCAAGCGTCCGCGATAATTCGATGGCAATGACCCTGACGCTAACAGGAGATGTCGTGGACTTTGACGACGCCGCCATCAAAACCAATGCCGACGGATTAGGGATCAAAATCTGGGAAAACAATCAGCCCTTTAAGCCAGGCAGCACCATTACTGTCGATGAGGCAAATTTGCCCGTTCTGGAAGCCGTACCCGTAAAAAGCGTCAGCGCGAACCTCAGCGAACAGAATTTCGAGGCCTGGGCGACGTTACGCGTGGATTACCAATAACAGCAGGGAGCGAAATGATGAAACGAATAGTATCGGTGCTGTCGCTGTGTGGGATGTTAGCAGTGTCGGCTCATGCGGCGAACAACGTCCACTTCACGGGTAACCTGCTGGCGGGTTCCTGTTCGCCGGTCATTGTCGGAACTGCGATGGAAGAAATCATCTTTCCGCCCGCAGATGCAGCAGATTTACAGGCCAGCGGGCAGTCGGCGCGCGTGCCGGTGACGCTGAAACTGGCGAACTGTGAAAGTTCTCTGCAAAACGTCAAGGTGACATTTTCCGGCACTGAAGACCCGTTATTGGCGGCGGGTTTCCTCGCGCTCGCATCGGGCTCACGCGCCAGTGGGGTCGGTATTGGGATTGAAACAAGCAACGGGACTGCCGTACCGGTTAATAGCGCTGCGGGGGTGACATTCCCGCTTACCGCCCCGAATACCACGCTCAATTTCAATGCCTGGCTTCAGGTTGAACCCGGCGTCACGATTGTACCAGGCGAGTTCTCCGCCAGTATGACCGCCACTTTTGAGTATTTCTGATATGAAAAAAATATCTTCGTTTTTACTCTTTTTGTTATTAGCGATTGGATTGACTAACAGCAGCATTGCCAAACCTAATCTCAAAATCAGTTTTAATAGTCAAACATTATACTATGGCATAGGCGACAGCGGCGTCACGAACGTAGCGCTCCATATGAACATCCTGACGCCAAATGGTCTGTTTGGCGGTGACCTGGCACCTGGTGTGAAATTTTATGTCAATTATCCTTATAAGCTGACCTCCTGGAGACTCATCAGTGGGTCCGGCCCGCTTCCCCCAACCCCCACCATTACCATTACTGATTATGATAATTCCAACGTCGATGACGCTCTTTGTGGCGGCTCATTGCCAAAGGGATGGAACTGCGGCTGGTATAAAATTAAAGTTGAAACGGGGACAGACTCCTACGGCTGCCCATGGGTGGCCAACATCTGGGCGACATCAACAAATGCGTACAGTGGTACCTATGCCGGCCCTGTCTCTCATGGTTCCATCTGCCCCACCGTTCCCGTGGCATCATTTGATATTTCCTGGAGTAAAGATCGCGTCCAGAATGACATGTTACTCAACATCGCCTCAACGGGGGGTGTCGTTCATGCCAACCTGCCGACCTATCTGATGGAAAGCGGCAAATTGTGTGACGGTAGTCTGAATGATACGCGTGGCAGCTACTGTCGCTATGTCAGCCAAATGACCCAACTCACAAGCCAGGGATGTACAAACGTCGAGGGTGGCAACAGTAACGTCACGGCGGTCGTCGCTGACAGTTCGCCGTACGACCAAACGCTGAGTAACATTGCGGTTGAAGTCAATACGGCGGGTACGGGGCAATTTACGACCGAGTGCTATTTCCAGTATCTGATGGAAGAGTTGTAGGCCGGAAATGTCGGTGAATGTCGGGGTGTGATCGCGCTCCGCCCAAACCTGAGAAAGTAATAAGCCCGGTTCAGCCGGGCTAAAAGTATAGCGCTAAAGAATGTGGCGATTCACCTTCACCACCACCTTCTTAATCTCAGCAACGGACTCAACAATACACCCGGGCTTATGCGGTTCTCCCGGCATAAACACGGCGAACATCCCCGGTTTCATGATAATGGTTTGTTCATTCTCAATGGCGTTACAAAGCTGATAATCCTCTTCCACATGCAGCTCTTCGCACGCACGGGCGGAATCCGCGACACCGAAGTTAATCCATTCTTCGCCACTCAGTAAAAGCTGAATATCAACATATTGCGTATGTAGTTCCGCTTTTTTACTCTCTGCGGGCTGAGTAGAAAATGTCATCACATTCATAAAGATATCATCGCCGCGCAGTTCATAACGACCTGGCGATTTCTCTTGTGGGCAGGCGCTTAACGCCAGCGTTAACGCATCCATCAATACCGGATGCAAACCGGCAGATGGTAATGACTGTACTTCACCCATCATCATAATTTTTCTCCCTGGGCCAACAACGCAGCCCCAAGTAAACCTGCATCGTGGCGGTAGTGCGCCGCCAGTAACTCAACATGAAATGCCGCTGGCTCCTGCGCCAGATACGTTTCCACCAGCGCCAGATACCCTTCTGCCAACCCGACGCTGCCACCGACCACCACGCACTGGCAATCGGTCGTAGCTTTAACATCGGCAATCAGTCTTGCCAGCGCATGTGCGGAGCGGTGAATCAGTTGCTGTGCATGTTCGTCGCCCTGACCGGCGCGCGTAAAAATGGTTTTCGCATTCGCCCCCGCCAGCTCACCCTGCGCCGCAGCCGCAATGCCACGACCGGAAGCAATCGCTTCCACACAGCCGACACGTCCACAACCGCAGACTGGACCATGAGGATCAGCCAGCGTATGTCCAATATGCCCCGCCAGGCCGCCTGAGCCAGTAAGCAGTTTGCCGTCGCTGACTACCCCACCGCCAACACCAGTGGAAACAGTGATAAACACCATGTCGGTAATATCCCTCTCCAGCGCCTGATACTCTGCCCACGCTGCGGCCTGTGCGTCGTTAATGGCAATCGTCGGCAAGTCGGTAAGCTGTTCCAGCGTTTTGACTAGCGGAAAGTGCAGCAATCCGCCGAGATTATGTGGATTTAGCGCCAGCAGGCTGCCGTTGCGGATTATCCCGGTTGAAGCGATGGCCACCTGCTGCGCATGAGCTTGCAACGGTGCGACTAATGTGGCTAAGGCTTCACGCAATGCTTCCGGTGTCTGGCTGGCAGGCGTGGGGAGTTCACGGCGATCGCGGATCTGCCTGTCAGCACCAATCAGCGCGGCAGCAAGTTTAGTACCGCCGATATCAATCGCCAGTATGGTCATAGCACCGCCTTTTTCATCGCTGTGTTGTACCACTGGCAAATGTGCTCAAGACGCGTAATGGCTGAACCGACTGTCACCGCCCATGCGCCATGACGCATGGCATCTGCCGCCTGCGCTGGCGTGTTGTATCGCCCTTCGGCAATCACCCGACATCCGGCATCGCTCAACGTTTTCACCAGCGCCAGATCAGGCTCTTCCGGGGTTTCAGGCGTGGTATAGCCAGAAAGCGTCGTGCCAATAATCTCAGCACCCAGTTTTTGGCAAGCCAGGCCGTCTTCCGGCGTTGAGCAGTCGGTCATCGCCAGCAATCCATGATGGTGAATACGTGCCAACAGTGTTTCAACAGGCACCGGACGCGGGCGATCGGTGCCATCAATCGCGATAATGTCCGCGCCCGCCTGTGCCAGCGCATCAACATCTTCAATGTAGGCGGTAATACGTACCGGCGAATCCTCCAGATCGCGTTTCACAATCCCGATAATCGGCACGCTCACTACCGCACGAGTGGCTTTCAGGTTTGCCACTCCTTCTATACGAATAGCAACCGCACCGGCCTGCTCTGCCGCTAATGCCATAGCTGCGACGATTTCGGGTTTATCGAGCGGGCTGTCAGGAACCGGCTGGCAGGAGACAATCAGGCCACCATTAGCGGCGATTTTTTGATCCAGTTGTGCAAGTAACGACATACTTCTTCCCTTCGCGAAAGGCCCGGTTCAGAACCGGGCTACAGGATTAACTTTTGGTTTTGACTAAATCATCTTTGGTGTTGCCAAACGGCACCGCACCGCTGAATGGTTTGCCGTCGATGGAGTCATGAGTACGCAATGCTTCCGGGCGCAACCAGCGCTGAACCCGGGAGGGCATATCCAGACCAATCAGCAGGATCACCACAAACGTCAGGCTGAACGAGAGCGATCCCAGAGCCGTCCCCAGGTCCAGGCGTTGAGCAATCAGCGCACCAATGATCGGTGCCAGTGCACCACCCAATGCACCAACGTTGTAGGTAAAGCCCAGTCCCGCCGCTCGCTGGTCGGTATCAAAATAACCGCCGATCAGTTTCGGCAAGATCCCGGAGATCCCCTGACCAAGCATTTGCTGGAAGAACAGTAACAGACCGAGTACCCAGACGTTTGCACCGCCAATCGCAAATACCGGAATAATCAGCAATTGCGAGGCCAGCAGGCTACAAACGTAGGCTTTGCGCGTTCCCAGCCAGTCACCGAGGAAGCCACCAACGCAGCAGCCAACTGCCGCACCAAAGCCACTAAAGAACAGGACATTGGCGACCGTATGTGGGTCATACGCCAAATCGGTTTTCAGATACGTCGGCAGCAGCGCCTGAATCGGCCATGAGTAAAGGAAAGCAAACAACACAACCACCATCAGCGTCACGCCCGTTGGCCAGCGCTTGCCCGTACTCTGAACCATAAAGCTAATAAAGATCGCAGCACATAACAGCCCGAGAACAGCGACGATTGCGGCATTTTGCAGGTTACCGGCAAAGCAGAACCACAGCGCAGTAGCCGCTGCCAGCGTCATCACAATATTGGCGATGCGATGTTCACCGCGATAAAGAATATCCACCATCGTGCGTACCGGCGCTTTACCTGCGTGCTTCTCTTTCCAGTCTTCCGCTTCCGGGATGTTTTTACGCAGCCAGAGAGCGAAGATGATGGGTAAAATGCCGATAAAGAACAGCGCACGCCAGCCCCAGACCGGAACCACCAGACTGTAAACCTGAGCGGCAACTACAGCCCCCACAGAGAAGCCTGAAATCAGAAAACCACTGGCTTTGTTGCGCAAGTGTTTTGGCCAGCTTTCAATCACATAAGTAGCGCTGGAGCCGTATTCACCCGCCATCCCCATACCGATCACCAGACGCGCGATAAACATAGTGATGTAGCCAGGCGCAAAGCCGCAAGCCAGTGTACCGGCAGAAAAGAGAACAATACTGGTGACCATTGCCAGTCGACGTCCGTAGCGGTCGCCCATAGCGCCAAGCATCAGGCCGCCGAACCAGCGAGAGATGAAGGCTGCGGAGATCAGGCTTGCTGCCTGTACCGTCGTCAGCCCAAACTCACCCTGTACTTCGGTAAGTACCAGGGCAATTAAAACGAAATCAAAACCATCAAGCAGGTATCCCAACCAGGCAGCGGAAAATGCCCGCCATTGTGCGCGGTTGAGATGGCGATACCACGGGATATTCTGGATCGTTGTACTCATTGTGAGTCTCCCGCGGTGGGCGATGCCCACACGCTTTGGTATGAAAGTTGTAGGGTACAGATGCGGTTATTTCCCCTCACCCGGTAGGGGCGGGTGAGGGAAAAGAACTCACCCGCGCTCTTGCATCAACTGCTGGGCCAGCGCCTTCAGTTCTGGCAGATATTTTTCATCCACCGGACCAAACGGTTTGCGACACAGCGGCACAGACACCACATCCATATAGTGCAGAACGGTTTTCAGACCGCGGAATACGCCCGTTTTAATCAGTAAATCAATGACTTTATTACATTCGGTTTGCAGTTTCTGCGCGGTCTGGATATCCCCTTCTTTCAGCGCCTTCACGATCCCCTGATAACGCCATCCCATAATGTTGTAAGTACTGCCAATACCACCGTCTGCGCCCGCCAGCAGGCCGGAGGCGAAGATTTCGTCGTAACCGTTATAGAGCACCAGATCCGGATGTTCGCGACGGATCTGTTCCATCTGATAGAGATCGCCAGAGGTCTGTTTCAACGCCCCTACGCCTGGCAGCGTAACCAGGGTGTTGATCTGATCCAGACTCAGTTTTACACCGCTCAGTGCCGGAATGTTGTACACCACCATCGGCAAACCATCCGCCGAATCAATGATTGCCCGGTAGTGATCGCAGTGTTCTTCAAAGCTGAAAGGATAGTAGAACGGCGTGACCGCAGAGACAGCATCAAAGCCATAACGTTTAGCAGATGCCGCAAGTTGCTGGCTTTCCGCAGTGCTGACGCAACCTACGTGAGCGATGAGTTTAATCTTGCCTTTTGCTTCTTCAGCGACAATCTCCAGTACCTGTTCACGCTCGGAAAGGCTCTGCACAAAGGCTTCACCGGTTGAACCACCTACGTACAGGCCGTCGATGCCCTGCTGAATATTGAACTGAACCAGGCGACGCAGACTCGCTTTATCCAGTGCTTGTTGTTGGTCAAAAGGAGTCAGGAGTGCGGCCATTACGCCACGTAAATTCGTTGCCATAAATACCTCTGAAGTGATGCTTGCCTGTTAAAAACGATATACCTTTATACCTGTTATACCAGATCAAATAAGCAACACATCATACAGAACGCTTATAATGCGATCTGCTTCACTAAAGTGGCATTATTTCTTTTTGTTTGCGGTCTGCCCGAAGGCGTGCCAGGTGGCAGAGACGCTGTTGAGATGCGATTGCAATGCGCGATCGGCTTCGTCGGGATCGTGACGCCGGATCGCGTCAACGATCGCAATATGCTGCTGATAACTAACGTTGTTATGTTCGTGTAGCGCCTGGTCAGCTACTGTCGGACGAGCTGCGATCAGCCAGTCAAGCAGAGCAACGTGGATCGCCATAAAGATCGGGTTGCCAGGGATCTCCGCCAGTACGCGGTGGAAATCAACGTCTGAACGAATGAACGCAGCGTTGTTATCCAGAGATTGACTGTTGATTTCCAGTGCTTTTGCCAACAAATCGATTTGTTCATCGGTGGCATGTTCAGCCGCATAACGCACCAGGCTGGACTCAAAGAATAGACGTAGTTGTTCGAAATGGGCTATCCCACCAGGATGGGAAAGGAAATCTTTCGCCATACCGGATAGCTCACCAATGATGGTATCCGCGGAAGGACGCGAGACGCGAGCGCGTTCGCCGTTATTAATTTGTACCAAACCTTTGCGCTTTAACGCCGCCAGCGCTTCACGCACCGAAGGACGCCCAACGTTAAAGAACGCCATAAGTTCGCGTTCAGACGGCAGTTGCTCACCTTCGCCAAATTCGCGACGGCGGATCATCTGCTCCAGCTCTTCTTCCACCATTTCGGAGAGTTTTTTACGCGCCAGCGGACGACGACGCAAGTTACGACCGATAGTAGCCGGAGAATCTTCTGCTTGCGGATCAAATGCGTTCATAGGGCTCTTCTGGGAAAATATGTTGACGGATAATAGCGAAGTTATCGTAACACAGTATTAAAATCAGGCGAAAAGAAGGTAGATAGCAAAACAGGCCACATGGGCCTGTTTATCATTTATTTCACAACCCGCAATGCCGGGCGACCACCGCGGGGGGGCTGCGGAGGTTCATCGTCAGGATGATGGTCATCATCGTGATCTGGCTTATCGCCGTCAATGACCGACATAACGGTTTCATTATCTGCCGATGCTTCATCATCATTCATAATGCTGGCATCTTCGTCGTAGGCAGCTTCAGGCTCGAACATCGTTCCTGCGCCATTTTCGCGGGCGTAGATAGCCAGCACGGCAGCCAGCGGTACTGAAACCTGGCGCGGAATGCCACCAAAGCGCGCGTTAAAGCGCACTTCATCATTCGCCAGTTCCAGATTACCAACTGCACGCGGCGCAATATTGAGTACGATTTGCCCGTCACGCGCATATTCCATAGGAACCTGCACGCCAGGGAGCGTCACATCCACCACCAGGTGCGGCGTGAGCTGGTTATCCAGCAACCACTCATAGAATGCACGCAGCAGATAGGGACGACGTGGTGTTAGCTGTGACAAATCCATACAGATTAACTCCGGCCCAGACGCATTTCACGTTCTGCTTCAGTTAAAGAAGCAAGGAAAGAGTCACGCTCAAAGACACGAGTCATATAGCCTTTCAGCTCTTTCGCACCCGGGCCGCTGAACTCGATGCCCAGTTGCGGCAGACGCCACAGCAGCGGAGCAAGGTAGCAATCGACCAGGCTGAACTCATCGCTCAGGAAGTACGGTTTCTGACCGAAGACCGGCGCGATGGCCAGCAGTTCTTCGCGCAGTTGCTTACGTGCGGCATCCGCTTCAGAGGCTGAACCGTTGATGATGGTGTTCATCAGCGTGTACCAGTCTTTTTCGATGCGGTGCATGTACAGACGGCTTTCACCGCGAGCTACCGGGTAAACAGGCATCAGTGGCGGATGCGGGAAACGCTCATCCAGGTATTCCATAATGATGCGAGATTCCCACAGGGTCAGCTCACGATCCACCAGGGTCGGAACGCTCTGATTCGGGTTGAGGTCAATCAGATCCTGAGGCGGATTGTCCTTTTCCACGTGTTCGATCTCGAAACTTACACCTTTCTCAGCCAGCACAATGCGGACCTGATGGCTATAGATGTCAGTAGGACCGGAAAACAGCGTCATTACCGAACGTTTGTTGGCAGCGACAGCCATGAAAACCTCCAGGTATAGTCAGAATTTTTACTGCTACCAGCCACCAGGTGGCCGGTCAGAAGTTATGTTACCCAATGAGGAATTGCCTTCACTGTTCGAAAATCAAACAAAAAATGAGCAATACTCGACATTTGGGCAGAAAATTGGATGATAGTTTACCAGATTTTGCGACCTTTGTGGTAAGTCGATGCCGGAAATGGGGAAAAAGAGATGTTCCTTAGCCTGAAATGGTTGACTTAATCCCTTATCAGCGATGTTGTTTTTGCCTTTACCACCTGTTGGGTGGCAGTAAAAAGCACGTTTTCTGTTTTTACACAGATTCAGACTTAAGCTATAAAAAAACCCGCCGGAGCGGGTTTTTTCGCAAATTGTATTCTGCCGAAGCAGAAAGCAATTAACGTTTGGAGAACTGCGGACGACGACGTGCTTTACGCAGACCGACTTTCTTACGTTCAACCTGACGAGCGTCACGAGTAACGAAGCCAGCTTTACGCAGTTCAGAACGCAGGGACTCGTCGTACTCCATCAGAGCGCGGGTGATACCGTGACGGATCGCACCAGCCTGACCAGAGATACCACCACCTTTAACGGTGATGTACAGATCCAGTTTCTCAACCATGTCGACCAGTTCCAGCGGCTGACGAACTACCATGCGGGCAGTTTCACGACCGAAGTACTGTTCCAGAGAACGTTGGTTGATAACGATTTTGCCGTTGCCCGGTTTGATGAAAACGCGAGCTGCGGAACTTTTGCGGCGACCAGTGCCGTAGTATTGATTTTCAGCCATTGCCTATAATCCCGATTAGATGTCAAGAACTTGCGGTTGCTGTGCCGCGTGGTTGTGCTCGTTACCCGCGTAAACTTTCAGTTTACGGAACATAGCACGACCCAGCGGGCCTTTTGGCAACATGCCTTTAACCGCGATTTCAATCACACGCTCAGGACGGCGAGCAATCATCTCTTCAAAGGTCGCTTGTTTGATACCACCGATGTGACCGGTGTGGTGATAGTACACTTTGTCAGTACGCTTGTTGCCGGTTACAGCAACTTTGTCAGCGTTCAGAACGATGATGTAATCACCAGTATCTACGTGCGGAGTGTATTCCGCTTTATGCTTACCGCGCAGGCGCAGAGCCAGTTCGGAAGCCAGACGGCCCAGAGTTTTACCGGTCGCGTCAACAACATACCAGTCGCGTTTTACGGTTTCTGGTTTAGCTGTAAAAGTTTTCATTAAAAGCTTACCCAATAAATAGTTACACGTTGGTGAACACCCAAACGTCTTCAATTGTTGAGGTTCACACGACAAAGTCCGGCAAACCTACCCCTTCGAATAGCCTATGCCAGCACACAAAAAGTTTTGGGAAAAAAACTTTCTTGTAACGTGGGGTCGCAGGATTATAGAGAAGTCGGGGTCAAAGATCGACCCCTTTTTGTGATTTGTGGCAGGTTTTATCAGCAATGACGCGGTTGTTTGTACGCTGTCAGGATAAGACGTATGGCATAAATTACGCCAAATGCTCACGCGTCAAATACTCTTCGCTTTGCATTTCCTGCAAACGTGACAGACAACGCTGAAACTCAAACTTTAGTCGCTCGCCCTGATAAATTTCGTACAAAGGGACTTCCGCGCTCACCACCAGCTTGACGTGGCGCTCGTAAAACTCATCCACCAGCGCAATAAAACGCCGCGCTTCGCTCTCCATCAACCGCGTCATGACAGGCACATCAAACAACATCACCGTGTGAAACAGACGTGAGAGCGCAATATAGTCATGCTGGCTACGGGCATCGACGCACAGCGTGATAAATGACACTGCCAGTGTCTGGTTTTCTACGCCCATTGTCGCCAGCGGTCGATGATTGATTTCCAGTGTGGGGGATTGTTCTCGTTTTGCACCTGCCAGTGCCAGCCACAGCTTATCCATCTGTTCACGCGTTTCATCATTGAGCGGCGACAGCCACAGATGCGCCTGAGTGAGCGTGCGCAGCCGATAATCAACGCCAGCATCGACGTTCATCACATCACAATGCTGTTTAATGGCGTCGATAGCCGGAAGAAAACGCGCACGTTGTAAACCATTTCGATAAAGTTCATCCGGCGGAATATTTGACGTCGCCACCAGCGTTATACCGCGAGCAAACAACGCTTTCATCAGGCCGCCCAGCAGCATAGCATCGGTAATATCCGAGACAAAAAATTCGTCAAAACAGAGCACATCGGTTTCAGCTTTGAAACGATCAGCAATAATTTCCAGCGGATCGCTCTGCCCCTGCAATGTGGTTAATTCTTCATGCACACGTAGCATAAAACGGTGAAAGTGCAGGCGCTGTTTTCGCTCTCCCGGCAAACTTTGATAGAACAGATCCATCAACCAGGTTTTTCCACGCCCTACACCGCCCCACATATATAAGCCACGCACCGGCGCGTTGCTTGTATCTTCACGTTTACCCCACAGCTTACCGACCCGCGCCATTATCCCGCTCACCCTGGCGGCTGGCGGCGTGCTACTGATGAGTTCCTGATAAATAATTTCCAGGCGACTGACAGCCTCTTTTTGTACGTCGTCGGGTTGATGGCTGCCTTCATTGAGCGCCTTCAGGTATTGCGATGTCGGGGTAACGCTTTGCATGATGTTATTGTTATTCCTTGAATAATCGGTGTACCGTTGTTCACGGTTGACGAAAAAAAGGCCGTTCTACACTACGCGATATGCAGTCGGGATTCCACTTCTGTGGAATTAACGGTTATAGTGGCATAATCAGCCGCAGGCATGGAGCCTGAAGCCAACACCCTACGGAAACAAAAGACAACGGGAGATGTTCATGACCTGGGAATATGCGCTAATTGGGTTAGTCGTCGGCATCATTATTGGTGCTGTGGCCATGCGTTTTGGTAATCGCAAGTTACGCCAGCAACAGGCGTTACAGTACGAACTGGAAAAAAATAAAGCTGAACTGGACGAGTATCGCGAAGAGCTGGTTAACCACTTTGCCCGCAGTGCGGAATTGCTGGATACCATGGCGCACGACTATCGCCAGCTATATCAACACATGGCGAAAAGCTCCAGCAGCCTGCTACCGGAACTGTCCGCAGAAGCCAACCCGTTCCGCAATCGTCTGGCCGAGTCTGAAGCCAGCAACGATCAGGCTCCAGTGCAGATGCCGCGTGACTATTCTGAAGGCGCATCCGGTCTGCTGCGTACTGGCGCGAAGCGCGACTAATTTATTTTTCGGGCGCAGCCATTGCGCCCTCCTCTTCTCCCGCCTCCGACTATCATTTAATTTGATGTCTCATTGTTAGCCATCTGAAAATTCAATAACATCAAACTGTTTTGAATCTCTTTTTCTTATCATTCAGGTACGAGAGCAGGAATAAATGAAAAAACAAACCCAGCTGTTGAGTGCATTAGCGTTAAGTGTCGGGTTAACTCTCTCGGCGCCGTTTCAGGCCATCGCATCGATTCCCGCTCAGGTTGCCGGTCAAGCGCCACTGCCCAGTCTGGCCCCGATGCTGGAAAAAGTGCTTCCCGCGGTAGTAAGCGTTCGAGTCGAAGGAACCGCCAGCCAGGAGCAGAAAATTCCGGAAGAATTCAAAAAGTTTTTTGGTGATGATTTACCGGATCAACCAGCGCAACCCTTCGAAGGTTTAGGCTCCGGCGTCATTATCAATGCCAGTAAAGGTTATGTGCTGACCAACAACCATGTCATTAATCAGGCGCAGAAAATCAGTATTCAGCTCAATGACGGGCGTGAGTTTGATGCGAAGCTGATTGGCGGCGATGACCAGAGCGACATTGCCCTGCTGCAAATCCAGAATCCTGGCAAGTTAACGCAGATCGCCATTGCCGACTCCGATAAACTGCGCGTCGGTGATTTTGCCGTCGCGGTCGGTAACCCGTTTGGGCTCGGGCAAACCGCTACCTCCGGGATTGTTTCCGCATTAGGTCGCAGCGGGTTGAATCTTGAAGGTCTGGAAAACTTTATCCAGACCGATGCCTCCATTAACCGTGGTAACTCCGGCGGTGCGCTGTTAAACCTTAACGGTGAATTAATTGGTATCAACACAGCAATCCTTGCTCCTGGCGGTGGTAGCGTCGGGATTGGTTTTGCCATTCCGAGTAATATGGCCCGCACCCTGGCACAGCAACTTATCGACTTCGGTGAAATCAAACGCGGCCTGTTAGGTATCAAAGGTACAGAGATGAGTGCCGATATCGCTAAAGCCTTCAACCTTGACGTACAACGCGGAGCATTTGTCAGCGAAGTGCTACCAGGTTCTGGCTCAGCAAAAGCGGGCGTGAAAGCGGGTGATATTATTACCAGCCTCAATGGCAAACCACTTAATAGCTTTGCCGAGTTGCGTTCGCGCATCGCGACCACCGAGCCGGGCACGAAAGTGAAGCTCGGTCTGCTGCGTAACGGCAAGCCGCTGGAAGTGGAAGTGACCCTCGATACCAGCACCTCATCATCCGCCAGTGCTGAGATGATCACACCAGCGCTGGAAGGCGCAACGTTGAGCGATGGTCAGCTAAAAGATGGCAGCAAAGGCATTAAGATCGATGAAGTGGTTAAAGATAGCCCTGCCGCCCAGGCTGGTTTGCAAAAAGACGATGTGATCATTGGCGTAAACCGCGATCGGGTGAACTCAATTGCTGAAATGCGCAAAGTGCTGGCAACCAAACCAGCCATCATCGCCCTGCAGATTGTACGCGGCAATGAAAGCATCTACTTACTAATGCGTTAATGTCGCAAACCGGGCATCAGGCTGACGTGTGATGTCCGGTTAACTCGTGGTATGCTGCTGCCGTTCCCTTTATTAACGACGCCTCCATCATGTTTGTGAAGCTCTTACGTTCCGTTGCGATTGGATTAATTGTCGGCGCTATTCTGCTGGTTGCCATGCCTTCGCTGCGCAGCATTAACCCGCTTTCCACGCCGCAATTCGACAGTACCGATGAGACGCCTGCCAGCTATAATCTGGCGGTTCGCCGCGCTGCGCCAGCAGTAGTCAACGTCTATAACCGTGGTTTAAATACGACCTCACACAATCAGCTTGAGATCCGCACGCTGGGATCTGGTGTGATCATGGATCAACGCGGTTATATCATCACCAACAAACACGTGATCAACGACGCCGATCAGATCATCGTCGCCTTACAGGATGGTCGTGTTTTTGAAGCGTTACTGGTGGGATCTGACTCTCTGACCGATCTGGCAGTGCTTAAAATTAATGCCACTGGCGGTTTACCCACTATCCCAATTAATGCTCGTCGCGTACCGCACATTGGCGATGTAGTGCTGGCGATCGGTAACCCGTACAACCTCGGACAAACCATTACTCAGGGGATTATCAGCGCCACGGGTCGAATCGGCCTGAACCCAACCGGACGGCAAAACTTCCTGCAAACCGATGCCTCCATTAACCACGGTAACTCCGGCGGCGCGCTGGTTAACTCGCTGGGCGAATTGATGGGCATCAACACGCTGTCGTTTGATAAGAGTAACGATGGCGAAACGCCGGAAGGTATCGGCTTTGCAATTCCCTTCCAGTTAGCGACCAAAATTATGGATAAGTTGATCCGCGATGGTCGCGTGATCCGTGGCTACATTGGTATCGGTGGACGCGAGATTGCTCCTCTGCACGCCCAGGGTGGCGGCATCGATCAACTGCAAGGGATCGTGGTTAATGAAGTGTCACCTGATGGCCCGGCAGCTAACGCGGGTATCCAGGTCAACGATCTGATTATCTCTGTGGATAACAAACCGGCCATCTCTGCTCTGGAGACGATGGATCAGGTAGCAGAAATTCGCCCTGGTTCGGTGATCCCGGTTGTAGTGATGCGTGACGATAAGCAGTTAACGTTGCAGGTTACGATTCAGGAATATCCGGCGACCAATTAAGGCCGGAGTTAAGCACAAAAAACCGGAGACGTTGCTCCGGTTTTTTATTATCTACTAATCAATTATTTATTAACGAACTCTTCGCCCAGAGCGATATCTTTCTTCAGCGTATCGAGCATACCTTCCAGCGCGTTCTGTTCAAATGCACTCAGAGTGCCGATAGATTTACGCTCTTCCACGCCGTTTTTACCCAGCAGCAGCGGTTGAGAGAAGAAACGTGCGTACTGACCGTCACCTTCAACATAGGCACACTCTACTACGCCTTTTTCGCCCTGCAGCGCACGAACCAGAGACAGACCAAAACGTGCAGCCGCCTGGCCCATAGACAGAGTTGCAGACCCGCCACCGGCTTTCGCTTCAACCACTTCAGTACCCGCGTTCTGGATACGTTTGGTCAGATCAACCACTTCTTGCTCGGTAAAGCTGACGCCAGGAACCTGCGACAGCAACGGCAGAATGGTAACGCCAGAGTGACCGCCAATAACCGGCACTTCTACATCACCCGGTTGTTTGCCTTTCAGTTCCGCAACAAAGGTGTTGGAACGAATGATATCCAGCGTAGTGACGCCAAACAGCTTGTTTTTGTCATAAACACCGGCTTTTTTCAGCACTTCTGCAGCGATAGCCACAGTGGTATTAACCGGGTTAGTGATAATACCAATGCACGCTTTCGGGCAGGTTTTCGCGACTTGCTGTACCAGGTTTTTCACGATCCCAGCGTTAACGTTAAACAGGTCGGAACGATCCATACCCGGTTTACGCGCTACGCCAGCGGAAATAAGAACAACATCCGCACCTTCCAGCGCCGGAGTCGCATCTTCACCAGAAAAACCTTTGATTTTCACAGCAGTAGGGATATGGCTCAGATCGACGGCCACACCGGGAGTGACTGGAGCGATATCATACAGGGAGAGTTCTGAACCTGAAGGCAGTTGGGTTTTTAACAGTAATGCAAGCGCCTGGCCGATACCACCAGCAGCGCCGAGGACTGCGACTTTCATCCTAAACTCCTTATTATATTGATAAACTAAGATATGTTGCTCCGCTGCCGCGACCTTAATCCACAAATTCACAGTTTACAATGACCACTTCTCAAGAATGTGTAGTCACGCAAATTTGGCGTTTATGCATTTAATTGACGTAATCAGGGAGCTAACTTACGTAATTAACAGCCGCTTATGCATCAGAGCTACATTCCAACAGGTGGTGACAATATACCCTACCGTTCAGCCAAAACAATATCAATTTGATAACAATTAATTTACTTTTAAGCGAAATTTACGCGCCGTGACACAGGCATGTTTCTCAATAACGAAATTTGATAAAATCCCGCTCTTTCATAACATTATTTCAGCCTTCTCCAGGGCAGACTGTTTGCATAAAAATTCATCTGTATGCACAATAATGTTGTATCAACCACCATATCGGGTGACTTATGCGAAGCTCGGCTAAGCAAGAAGAATTAGTTAAAGCGTTTAAAGCGTTACTTAAAGAAGAGAAATTTAGCTCCCAGGGCGAAATCGTCGCCGCATTGCAGGAGCAAGGCTTTGACAATATTAATCAGTCTAAAGTCTCGCGGATGTTGACCAAGTTTGGTGCTGTACGTACCCGCAATGCCAAAATGGAAATGGTTTACTGCCTACCTGCTGAACTGGGCGTACCAACCACGTCCAGCCCGCTGAAAAATCTGGTGCTGGATATCGACTACAACGACGCTGTTGTGGTGATTCATACCAGCCCCGGCGCGGCACAGTTAATTGCGCGTCTGCTGGACTCTTTGGGCAAAGCAGAAGGTATTCTTGGCACCATTGCTGGCGATGACACCATCTTTACCACCCCTGCCAAAGGTTTCACCGTCAAAGACCTGTATGAAGCGATCTTAGAGCTGTTCGATCAGGAGCTTTAATCTCTTGCCCCGTCGCTTCTGGCGGCGGGGAAAATGTTGCAGTCCCCTGTCCCCCTTGTTTTCCCTGCCATTTATTTAACGAATAGTGCGTTTCTTGAGACAAAAAATTCACACATCGAATACATAAAGTAAAAAACGCACATTATGCAAAAAAACATATCTTATTGAAATTAATGCCATTTACTATAAATCACCCTATTTTAAATTCCAATTTGTTATAAAGGTTAAAATTTTTAACAATTTACATTCAATAGAAACAGTTAGCGTGGTATTAATTAGCTCAATAATTAGTGTATACTTGATTTTGTGATATGGGTCACGAAACAAAGACCCAACTAAAAGATTATGTCGAGGTAAAAATCATGAAAATCAAAACCACTGTTGCTGCATTAAGCGTATTTTCTGTTCTCTCTTTCGGTGCATTCGCTGCCGATTCCATTGATGCTGCACAAGCACAAAATCGTGAAGCTATCGGTACTGTATCCGTAAGTGGCGTTGCCTCTTCACCGATGGATATGCGTGAAATGCTGAACAAAAAAGCGGAAGAGAAGGGCGCAACGGCCTACCAGATTACTGAAGCTCGTAGCGGTGATACCTGGCACGCCACGGCTGAACTGTACAAATAAACCCTCATCGTCTTGTCCGACGAGATTGCCTCCGGTTCGGAGGCTTTTTTTTGCGCTAATGGCGAACATTAAAACGCAAATGTCCTTCCAGCTCTTCTTCTGCCTCATCAAACAACAGTATTAACGCGCCAAAACGGCGACGCGTTTTCTCTCCCAGATGAACAAACTCAATCTCCAGCGGTAGTGGCAGGACATCGTTCATTAACACATCCCACAGAGAGTCGAGATCGCGTACCTTATCTTTCGCCAGACCAAAGGTTTGGCGAAAGTCGCGATAAAAGTCCTCCTGACTCTCAATCTCATCAAAATCAAAGCTATAGATATTCATCTGTTGCCACCATCACGTTTCGCGGCGAGTTCTGCCGATCATCGCTAAGTATAGCCATGAAAAAACCGACGCTTTTGGCGTCGGCTCAGATGATTGACAAAGTGCGCGTTGTTGATGTCGGATGCGGCGTGAACGCTTTATCCGGCCTACCAGGGTGTGCAAATTCAATATAATGCAATTTTGTAGGCCTGATAAGCGTAGTGCATCAGGCAATTTGGAGTATATCAGCAATATCAACTGACACCTTTTGCCGTCGGTTTTGACTTAACTATCGGTCAGCGCATGTTGATACTTATGGAGCATACTGGTAAGCCGATACACCGGTTCTGTAACCTGCGGCGGTGCTTGCCAGATGCGTAACTTTTCCTGGTAAATCTCCAGTTCTTCCAGCAACTGCCCGAAGTAACGACGGCGTTTGTCATCGCTACGGGCAGAAATAACGTGGTCCGCGGTACGTCGCATTTGTCGGTGGAATGCCGATAAATCATCGTTAACCGGGATCGGCGCATCGCGCAGGCGCTGGTGTGCGATAATCATCGTCAACGCCAGGCGAAATTTCGGTAAATCGCCGGGAAATTTATTCATCAGCAAAAACAACTGCTGATAAAGCGCCGGCAGATGGTTCTCTTTACGACGCGCAACATTGGTGGTCATTGCGGAAACAGCAGCAGAAACAAACTGATTAAGCAGTACGCGTCCGGTTCGATCACGCGATTTATCCCGCACTAAAAGAATGACAATAAACGCCAGCACACAGCCGACAATTTGCCCCAACGCGCTGTCGAGAAACTGGCTGAACTGAAAGGTCATCGGGTTATCCAGCACAATAATGTTAATGGTACTGGCTAACGCTCCCATCGATCCCAGCCGCCGTTTCTGCACTTCGATACCGAGGAAGAATCCCAGCACCGCCAGACTAAGGCAAAGCAGCAACATACTCTGTTGGGTATTGGGGATAATCACCAAAAAGTAGAGCAGCCCTAACGGCAGCGCCGCCAGCGTCCCGTAGATAAAGTCGATCGCTACCATGCGTGGATTAGGCAAACGCATTGCCAGCGAGGTCACTACTGCGATCATTACCATTGCACCACTGCCAGAGGTCCATCCGGTCCACAGCCAGAACAGCGTCCCCAGAATGCAGGAAAGTGTTGTGCGCCAGAAATTGACCATCGCATGATGACGCTCGGCTGACTCTACTTTTACTTCCGGCTCGCCTTGCAGGATCTCTTCTTCGGTCGCGTTGATTTTGGTGTTGCTGATGACGCCTCGCTTGAGCAACTGATAGCGCGTTGCCGCCGCGACCCAGCTATAAATGGTGATGGGCGTTTCGCGCTCCCCGGTCCAGGCAATAACTCTCCGCAGGCGCTTTAGCTGCTTATGGACGTCCTGCGCAGTTTCTACCGGCGTGTCAAAAAATTCGCGGAAAGTATCTGTGATCAATTCCGGGCGCGAATTCTGAATCAGCCAGGTTTCGCAAGACTGAGTGATCAGCGTCAGCGACAGCGTATTGATCGCTTTTAAACGTCGATTGGCGCGTGCCCAGCGGGAAGATTCCATATTCAGGTTGCTGCGCATTCCTTGCAGCGCCGTGGTGCGTCGAACCAGGTCACCCCAGGCTTTATCGACGACTTCACCATCGCCATGTTTGATACACAGTTGCATTAACTGATATTGCGCCACCAGCAAACTTTCCAGTTCACGATCCACCTCTTGCTTAATCGATCGCGGAGAAAAGAGCAGATCCGCCACAATAGCGCACACAATACCCATGACGATTTCGCTGCAACGTTCAACAGCAAACTGCGGCGTAAGTAGCGGTTCCGGCTGAATGGTGATCACAATGATCAGCGCGGTGTAACCCGCCAGCCCCCACGCATAGGAGTTTTCTACTCGTACCAGCGAAGAAATCCAGGTACAAAAACCGGCCCAGATACAGCACACCAGAATCATCAACAATGGCGCGCGGATCATCGCAATAATGATCACCAACCCGGCAATACAGCCTATAAATGTGCCGATGATGCGCAAAAAGCCGCGATAGCGAATAGCGCCCGAGTACGGTTCTCCACCGGCTGCAAAGGCCGGACCTGCGGCAACAATCGCCGCTGTCAGTACCGCCCAGCGTGGCGTTTCAAGCTGAAAATGAAAACCAACAAACAGCGCCAGCACAATGGCGGTCGCCAGTTTTACCGCGAAGCGAATATGTTGGTTAGCAATGGAGAAAATACCCATCGTGATTAACCAAACTCGCGCAGGCGATGAGCCATTTTTCGGAAGAACGAATCCTGACTTTCGTCGCGATCTTGTTTACCCGTAACCACCACAGTGGCGGTAGTCCCGGCAGGCCAGATGTTATCTTGCTGGTTGTCGAGACGAATACGTACCGGAACACGCTGCGCCAGACGCACCCACTCCAGGTTAGAGTCGATAGTCGCCATACCTTTGTCATCACGCGTGCTGCTGGCGTTAGTGACTCCGGCAGCAACGCTATCGACCGTACCTTTCAGCACTTTATTGCTACCAAGCGGCGTGATCTCTGCGCGATATCCCGGATGTACACCTTCCAGTTTGGTTTCTTCCATATAGGCCAACACATAGAAGGAGTTCTGTTTCACCAGTGCAACGGCCGTTGATCCCCGCGTGATAAATTCACCGGTATAGACGTTGAGGTTGGTCACCCAGCCATCTGCTGGCGCGCGGATCACTGTGCGTTCAAGATCCAGTTTTGCCAGATCGCGGGTCGCCTGCGCTTTCGCTAACTGATGCAGGACCGTTTGCAGCACGTTGTTGGCCTGGTCGATCTCTTCGCGAGACATCGCCTGTATGCCGAGACGGTTACGACGTCCGGCCTCCTGGCGCTTTTCCTGTGCCAGCACCTGATAATAAGCAACGTCGGCTTGTGCTTCCTCGAGCGCCTTTTGATAGCGCGGCTGGTCGATGGTGAACAGTACCTGCCCTTTTTTCACCAACTGGTTATCATGAACATTCACTTGGGTAATGAGACCGGAGACATCCGGCGCAATTGCCACCACGTCGGCGCTAAAGCGCGCGTCACGCGTCCACGGAGATTCGGTGTAATAGACCCAGGCATTAAAAATTGCGATGAAGGCCAGAATGACTAATACGACCGTAATGGCCGTACGGGAGAATTTTCTTATTAGTGTTTTCACTTCAACCTCAAACGAACAGTCGCGATATCAAATAAAACAAACAGCAATAGAGCGCGGTGTTGAACAACGCCGGATGCCAGACAAAGTCGTAGATACCTGTTGGCACAAGTACCCGGCGCACTAGCCAAAAAATCGCCAGTGATAAAAGCAATTCGAAAAATATCGGTGGGAAGGACAGCCCAAACACCACGATAACGGGAAACAGACTCATGTTGACCTTGGTTGTATAGAGAGAGCAGGCGTCATTATTTTCAGCATCTGTCGCCGCAGAGAAGGGCATGGAAAGCCGGGCGAGAGCAACATTGCTGTAGATTAATATTTAATATATTAGCGTAACTGTTATGCTGTTATCTATATTATGTGATCTAAATCACTTTTAAGTCAGAGTGAATAATGGAACGACTAAAACGCATGTCGGTTTTTGCCAAAGTAGTTGAATTTGGCTCTTTTACCGCCGCCGCCAGGCAGTTACAGATGAGCGTATCATCCATCAGTCAGACGGTATCTAAACTGGAAGATGAGTTGCAGGTTAAGCTACTAAACCGCAGCACGCGTAGCATTGGCCTGACCGAAGCGGGTAAAATTTACTATCAAGGCTGTCGCCGAATGCTCCATGAAGTGCAGGATGTTCATGAGCAACTGTATGCTTTCAATAACACGCCCATCGGCACGCTACGTATTGGCTGTTCTTCAACTATGGCACAAAATGTTCTCGCGGGGCTGACGGCAAAAATGCTGAAAGAGTACCCGGGCTTAAGCGTAAATCTGGTCACGGGCATTCCTGCACCTGACCTGATTGCCGATGGCCTTGACGTGGTGATCCGCGTTGGCGCATTACAAGATTCCAGCCTGTTTTCCCGCCGCCTGGGCGCGATGCCAATGGTGGTGTGCGCCGCCAAAAGCTATCTCACACAGTATGGCGTACCGGAAAAACCAGCCGATTTAAGTAGTCATTCATGGCTTGAATACAGTGTGCGCCCGGACAATGAATTTGAACTGATCGCTCCGGAAGGGATCTCAACGCGCCTCATCCCACAAGGGCGATTTGTCACTAACGATCCGATGACGCTGGTTCGCTGGCTAACTGCTGGGGCGGGGATCGCCTACGTGCCGCTGATGTGGGTGATCAATGAGATCAATCGCGGGGACCTGGAGATCCTGCTGCCGCGTTACCAGTCAGATCCTCGCCCGGTTTATGCGCTATATACCGAAAAAGATAAGTTGCCGTTAAAGGTGCAGGTAGTGATCAACTCATTAACGGATTATTTTGTCGAGGTAGGAAAACTTTTTCAGGAGATGCACGGGCGTGGGAAAGAGAAGTAATTCCTTAGCGCAGGTCGAATAAGGCATTCACGCCGCATCCGGCAACCGATGCCTGATGCGACGCTTACCGTCCTGGACAGATTACGCTGTACCACCAACAGTCAGGTTATCGACTTTCAGCGTCGGCTGACCTACGCCAACCGGCAGGCTCTGCCCTTCTTTACCGCAGACACCCACGCCGTTATCCAGTTTCAGGTCGTTGCCCACCATCGAAATCTGCTGCATGGTTTCGATACCGGAACCAATCAACGTTGCGCCTTTCACCGGCTTCGTCACTTTACCGTTTTCAATCAGATACGCTTCTGAGGTGGAGAAGACAAATTTACCAGAGGTGATATCTACCTGACCGCCGCCAAAGTTCGGCGCATAGATACCATACTCAACGGATTCAATGATTTCCTGCGGTGTCGATTTACCCGGCAGCATGTAGGTGTTGGTCATACGCGGCATTGGCAGGTGAGCGTAAGATTCACGGCGACCATTGCCGGTCGGCGTCATACCCATTAAACGCGCATTGAGTTTATCCTGCATGTAACCTTTCAGGATCCCGTTCTCAATCAACACGTTGTATTGACCTGGTGTGCCTTCGTCATCAATCGCCACCGAACCACGGCGATCAACCATCGTACCGTCATCAACCACGGTACACAGTTCAGAAGCCACCAGCTCACCGAGCTGGCCACTAAAGACCGATGTACCACGGCGGTTGAAGTCGCCTTCCAGGCCGTGACCGACCGCTTCATGCAACAACACGCCCGGCCAGCCAGCGCCGAGAACAACCGGCATAGTCCCCGCAGGCGCGGCAACGGCGGAAAGATTGACCAGTGCCATACGCACTGCTTCTTTCGCCCATGCATCAGCGCGAACTTCACCATCGAGGTCAGCAAGGAAGAACTCATAACCGAAACGACCGCCGCCGCCGCTGGCACCACGTTCGCGTTTACCATCTTCTTCGACCAGAACGCTCACGGAAAGACGCACCAGAGGGCGGACATCCGCCGCCAGAGTTCCGTCAGTCGCCGCGACCAAAATTAATTCATAGACGCCGCTCAGGCTGGCAGTCACTTCCTGTACGCGCTTGTCCGCTTCGCGGGCAACTTTATCGACGCGGCGCAGGATATCCAGCTTCTCTTCGCGGCTCATGCTTTGCAGCGGATCAAGCGAGGTATACAGCGGGCTATGCTCTACCGCGCCCAGTGTTTGTACTTTGCCATCGCCACTATCACGGACGATGGTGCGCGCCGCTTGCGCGCTCTGCTCCAGCGCCAGCAGGCTGATTTGGTCTGCGTAAGCAAACCCGGTTTTTTCACCGCTGATTGCACGCACACCAACACCCTGATCGATGTTGTAAGAACCATCTTTGATAATGCGGTCTTCTAAAACCCAGGACTCGTGATAGCTCGACTGAAAATAGAGATCGCCATAATCAAGGCGACGTTCGGCCAGTTGACCGAGGATCGCGAACAAGTCCTGATGTTTCAGGCCGTTCGCCGCTAGCAATTGTTCACTTACCAGGTTCAGACTCATCGTTTTTGCTACTCGTTAGTTACTGCGGTAGAGGATTTTTTACGGCTGCCGGGTGCGGCGTAAACGCCTTATCCGGCCTGCGGTTTGTTCCGGTTCGTTGGTTTTATGGCAACGATTATCTTATGAGATTGGGGCAATTACATGCCCTCGTCAAATCATTGCGCTTTTTCTTTACGCGGCTGACGCAACACTTCGTTGATTTGCGGAGCATCCAGCGGACCAGAAATGCGATAGCGCAAAATGGAGACCTTACTCCACAGCGGCCCCAGCACTTTACTGGCGGCAAACACTGCCGCGCCGACAATCGGGTTAACCGCAAAGGCCGCAGCCACGCCCACTGTCGCAGAAATCTCTGGCGCGACAACCGCTTCCATATTGAGATCGCGACGCACCAGATTTACCGATCCTTTCATGGCGATATCCGCTTCCAGGCCATCCACCAGCGTGTCGTCAGTGTGCATAACGCCGTCTTTAATCCACGCGGTGCTGCGAATGGAGTCAAAATAGAACCCTTCGCCAAAGGTATCCCTGAAATCAAAGCGCAGCTTACGCATCAGGGCATCAACACTCAATAAGCGCAGCAACTGTCCGGCATGTCCGGTGCTAATTTCGGTAATTTCACCTTTGCCCAGTTGTGTATGAATGATGCCGTTCAATGTCGCCTCGTCTGGCTGCCACGGCGATTTACGCCAGTGCAAATCGTAATCCACATTAAATGATGACTGGCGTATTGGCGTCGTAACACCAAAAAATTCTGCGGCAGCATCAATTTTCTGTCCGCGCAGTTTTCCTTTCAGCGATGTCCGTTGATTTCCGGGATTATTAACCCATTCACCATCAGCAGTGAGCCGCGAGAAACCGGTATCAATCAGCCCGTTGGTCAGGGTTAACGTATCGCCGGAAATGGTGATATCACTGTCGATGCGGCCGAATTTTTGCCCCCATAACCAACATTCTGCGCAACGTATTTGCGCATCCGGCCAGCCACGGAAGCTGATACGCTCCGTTGTCGGGAAAGGTGATGACGGCGTTGAATCACCACGAGTTTTTGCCACGCTCGGGTTGTAATAGAGATATTTGATATTCGCTAACCACGGTGCGTTATTACGCATCGCCAGCGTAGCGTTGATTTCACGCCCTTGCGCCTCGACCTGCGTACCATTTGCCATCGGTTGCGAAACAATGCTCAGGTTATTCCATTGCTGATTTCCCAGCGACAACATCGGTGTACGTAGCGTAATGTGCTGAGGGAAACTCGCTGCGCTGCCAACTTTTTCCGTTGCGCCTTTCTGGAACAAGGCCAGCCACTCGGCACCGTTCATCGGCGGCATATTGAGTTCAACACCACTTTGCTCCGGTAACGGAGGGAGCGTTTTGCTGTCTGCCGCCCAGATGGCGCGATCGAGCGTCAGCTTTTGACCGAGCAACCAGCGGCTATTGAAATGGTTATCCGCGCCTGCCTGTCCGGTTAATTCAAAGCTGTTGAGATTGCCGTTGACCTTAACGTTAATTGGCAACGGTTCGCCAGCAGGTTTGGCTAACGGTGAAGGTAAGTGACTGCTCACATTCTTCAGATCGCCGTTCAGTTCAACGTCATACGTTGCGCCAGCTTGATAAGGTAGCTCAATGCCCACTTTACCATCCCATGCCATACTGCCGCTTAACGCTTCATTCAGCGCTTCAGGCAGAACGCCAGTTTTCGCTGGTTGCCAGTTGCCGTTGAGATTCACCGCAACCTGGTAGGCTTTCGCCCCTTCTTTGGTGGAAAAATCCACGTTCAGTGGCTGGTTAAACCAGGTTGCGGTTAGTGATTCACTTTGTAGATCGCCATTGATAAAGCTGAATTTGCCGCTCAAATTTTTCAGAGTGCTATCAAGCGGTTTGATAAACAGACTGTTGTTACGCAGCGTCACTTCGCCTTTCGCTGTAACCAGCTCGCCGTCCAGCGGGATATCGAGATGTAAGCGAGCATTCACATCGCCGTCGAGCTGGAGTTCTTGCAGGGTCGCCCCCAGCGAATCCTTCAGCGGCGTCTCATCAAAATAAGGGCCAACAGCTTTGCCCGGACCTTTTATGTCAGCATCAATCAGCAACTTTTCTTTCGAGTAGTCAGGGATCACTGCGGTGAGATTGCTGGCACGCACGCCACCCAGATTAACGCCATCGGTTTTCATCCATAAACCGTCGTTAATAAAGTCCAGTTCAATATCGAGATTAGTTAATGCTGGCCAGTCCGGCTGGAAAGCAAACTTCGCATTACGCAGCGGCACCAACACCTCAAACTGACCTTCGTTGTGTTTGTATGGAAAAAGATGCGGATTGCCGCCATAAACCAGCGTCGCGTTCTCCGCCTCACCACCCTGAATCGCCCCACTTAAGTAATCAACCAGGTCTTTACCCATCAGGTTTTCCGGGAAATAGCGCCAGGCTTGCGAACCATCATCGGTACTGATGCCAGCCAGAATGCCAAGCCAGGGTTCATCATTAGCCGGTTGCAGGTAGCGGAAACCACCACGCGCATGGACGGCTTTGGCTTTGACATCAATATTGCGGCCATCGAGCTGAAAACCCTTATCGTTATTCAGCCAGCTTAAGGCCGCCTTGCCGTCGACAATTTCCAGCGGCGCACGAAATACCGTTTCGTAAGGCATTTTCGCCTGCTTCATGGAAGCGGTAAGCAAACCATTTTCTACGCTACCGGAAAGCGTCCCGGAGAAATGTTCCGCCCCCGGTAGTAATTTCCATTGCTTCCAGGCCAGATCGCTCCACGATGCCTGAAAGCGGGTCTTTTCTGCAGCCTGAAGCGGGATATCCAGCGCCAACGTGTTGATCTTGCCGCTCGGTTGCGTGGAACGCCAGATATCCCCCAAAGCAGGTGAAAGTTTCGCTGCCAACGGGCGTATGCCTTCCAGCCCAGCCAGTTCCAGATTGCTGGCGCGAATACGTAGTTCGTCACTGCGTTTATTATTTTTCCCACCAACGTCCTGTTCCGGTATCCAGGCCAGCGTCAATGCCCCGCTTGGCCAGGGTTTGCCGTCCATAGTGATACGAGTATCAGGAATAGAAAACTGCCAGCCCGGATTTTCACGCGTAATATGTGCGGTCAGATTATCCACCGACAGCGAATGCGTTTTCTTCTCACCCAACCAGCTTGCGCCGCCCTGTTTCAGCCAGACGTCGCCACCGGTCACATCGCCTTTGTCGATCGTCATCCAGCCTTCCAGCGAGAACTGCGCCGTTTCCAGCGCAATGTTGTCCTGCATCCATTTACCCAGCCACGGTTTCAGGTCGATATCATCAGCCTGTAGCCATACGCGACCGTTGCTTAACAACCCCTCGTCATCACGCAGATCCATCCGCACCTGCATCACGCCGTGCTGTCCGGTAAGACTGGAGAGACTTACCTGGCCTTCCGCACGGTGCCGACGCGGATCGTTAAGCCAGGTAAGTTGCGGGATCGCCAGTTCAGCACGCTGGCCTGATGGCGTCAGAAAGCTGACTTCGCTATCGCGGAGATCGAAGTGATCGAACTGGCGTAGAAAAAGATCGCTGATGTGGCTGGCTTCCAGGCTGTCATTACCGCTGTCGCTGGAAATTGGTGTATTGGTGCGAAAGCGCAGTTGCCAGAAAGTGAGATCGCGAAACTGCCAGCGCATATGCAGCAGGCTCTGCCAGACATCCAGCGCCAGGGTGACGCGTTTAACCGAAAACTCACCGCCATCTTTTAGCTCTGCACGAATGTCGCGTGCTTCAAGCGTCGGACCAAAATTCTGCCAACTGGCAGAGAGTTGACTGGCAGCCACCGGCATTCCGGTAGCAGATTCTATTTTGTTGAGGATTTCCGGACGCCAGGCGTCGAGGTACGGTAAAGCAATACGCAGGCCGCTGACCAGCAGCGCAGCGATCACAACGAGCGCGGCTCCAGTAAGCAGTAAAATCCCCGGCAATCGCCTCACCCGTCACTCCTTGTCTGCTAAAAATGTGACTCAAAAACCCTTTGCCGGATGGCGACCCAGCATCTGTTTACATCATAACGACATCAAACTGCTCCTGGTTATAGAGCGGTTCAATTTGTACTTTAACCTGTTTGCCAACGAAAATTTCCACTTCCGCCAGTGAGTGCGACTCTTCGCCTTTCAAGGCTTCGGCTACTGCCGGAGAAGCATAGACCAGGAAACGGTCAGAGTCGTAAGCATGGTGCACACGAACGATTTCTCGCATGATTTCATAACATACGGTTTCCACCGTTTTCACCGTTCCGCGACCGTGGCAGGTTGGGCATTCATTACACAGTACGTGCTCAATACTTTCGCGGGTTCGCTTACGCGTCATCTCCACCAGTCCCAGCGCCGAGAAACCGTTAACGCTGGTTTTTACCCGGTCTTTGCTCAACGCCTGTTCCAGTGAATGAAGCACGCGACGACGGTGATCTTCATTATTCATGTCAATGAAATCAATGATGATAATCCCGCCCAGGTTACGCAACCGTAACTGGCGAGCAATAGCCTGCGTCGCTTCAATATTGGTATTGAAAATGGTGTCGTCCAGATTGCGATGACCGACAAACGCCCCGGTATTAATATCCACAGTAGTCATTGCTTCGGTCTGATCGATAATCAGATAGCCACCGGACTTCAGCTCAACTTTGCGCTCCAGCGCCCGCTGAATTTCATTTTCTACATCAAAGAGATCGAAAATCGGCTGGCGGCCCGTGTAATGCTCCAGCTTGCTGGTCATCTCAGGAATGTATTCCGAGGTAAACTCCAGCAATGCTTCGTAAGTCAGACGCGAGTCAACGCGAATACGGTCCAGTTCGGCATCAGCAAAATCACGCAGGACACGCTGTGCCAGCGCCAGTTCGCCATACAGTTGATAACGAGTCTGTGGGCGCTTTTTACGCTCCATCACTTTAGTCCACACGCGCTTCAAATAAGCGGCATCGGAAGCCAGTTCTGCTTCGCCAACACCTTCCGCTGCGGTACGGATGATAAACCCACCCTGCTCGTCACAATACTCTGCGACCACTTTTTTCAGGCGTTCACGTTCGGATTCACTTTCAATGCGTTGGGAAACCCCAACGTGGGATGCGCCAGGCATAAACACCAGATAGCGAGACGGCAGCGTGATATCCGTGGTCAGGCGCGCGCCTTTGGTGCCCAGAGGGTCTTTCACCACCTGTACCATCAGATCTTGCCCCTGGCGGACCAGTTCCGAAATGTCGCGTACCGTGAACTGCTTTTGTTCCTCGCCCGCCACACATTCGGTGTGCGGCATAATGTCAGAAGCGTGTAGAAACGCGGCTTTCTCCAGCCCAATATCTACAAAAGCCGCCTGCATACCCGGAAGTACACGACTTACACGACCCTTGTAGATATTGCCTACGATTCCGCGTCGCGCCTCACGTTCAATATGAATTTCCTGCAGAATGCCGCCATCAATATACGCCACTCGCGTTTCCGAAGGCGTTACGTTTACCAACAATTCAGCCGTCATGTTTATCCCTTTTCTCACGCAGTGCGTTAAAATTACTTAATAATTCATACGTTTCAACCAGCGGTAAGCCGACTACGGCGTGATAGCTGCCATTTATCTTCCTGACAAAACAACCACCCAGCCCCTGAATACCGTATGCACCTGCTTTATCTAACGGTTCACCGCTGGCGACATAGCCCGCGATGTCTTCACCTGTTAACATTCTGAAAGTCACATCGGTAACCACCAGGCAATCGAGAATGTGCTGGCTGTCGGCCAGCGCCACTGCTGTCATTACCTGATGGGTCTGTCCCGATAATTTGCGTAACATCTGCGCCGCATGTTCTGCGTCGCGCGGTTTCTCTAACACGTCTCCGTTCAGGATCACGATAGTATCCGCCCCCAGCACCGGCAAATCCTGCGCTGCTTGCTCTACGCCCGCTTGCGCTTTTTCGCGCGCCAGACGCACAACATACTGCTGCGCGCTCTCCTGCGGATGACGCTGCTCCTCAATGCCCGTAACAATACGTTCGAAAGTGAGGCCAAGTTGCGCAAGTAACTCCTGACGACGTGGAGAACCGGAAGCTAAATACAGAGAAGTCATAGAAACCTTTATTGCACTGCAAACTGCTGACGGATTTTGCGCATCAGCAAGAAAATCCACGGCCAGAGCACACCATTGACTACACTACTCCAGAACACTTCGGGTCTGAAAGAGACGTTGATCACCAAAAACTCTGACCAGAAAACAATAATATCCACTACCAGCGAAAGCAACATGACGACCAGCGCCTGCTGCCATAATGCCAGGTTGCGGAAAAGCTGGAATTTCAGCGCTACCAGATAAGCAATGATACTCATCGACAACGCCCGGACACCGAGCGTAGAACCGCTGATCAGATCCAGTATGGCACCCATCACAAAACCTGTGCCCACATTTACGCGATGGGGCAAGGCCAGGATCCAATACAATAAAATGAGTAATACCCAGTTTGGCCGGAAAACGATGAGGTTATCCGGCCAGGGCATAATTTGTAGTAACAACGCGATGAGGAAAGAGAGCCAGATAACCCAGCGTCCCTGGCTACGATATCTCGCCACTATTGCCCTCCCGGCGCACGTGCAGGCGGTTGAGCACCACTTTGCGGCGGCGTAACCCCTTGTGGAGAGCGGTTAGTGGCAGTACCCGTTGCTGGTTGCTGCGGATCTGGCTGGGTAATTCCCGTTGCCGGTTCCGGAAGTTTTGGTCCCATTGCATCTGGCGAAGGCAACACCTGCGGCATCATTTGCATCAGGCGTTCATTAGCAACGCGATGCACTTCTTCCGGCGTCATTGGATTAGCGCCGTTACGATCCGCGCCCCACAGCAGCAACAGATAACGCAAACGTTGCAGACCCGCAGTCGGACGAGCCTGAATCACGGTATAAGCGCGCTGGGTATCGAGCTTCACGGAAGAGACGACTGCCACCGGATAACCTTCCGGGAAACGACCACCAAGACCAGATGTCACCAATACATCACCAACACGAATATCAGTATTCGCTGGCAGATGCTCAAGTTGTAAATCATCAGTACAACCGTTACCCGCTGCAATTACGCGGATATCGTTACGAAGTACCTGAATTGGCAGCGCATGGGTCGCGTCACAGATCAGCAGCACGCGGCTGGTCAGTTTTGCGACCGCTACCACCTGACCAACAACACCTTTATCGCTGATGACCGGCTGACCTTCATAAACCCCGTTAACGCTGCCTTTGTCGATAACAACCTGATCGCTGTACGGATCGTTAACCGTAGAGATAACCTGGGTCACCATCTTCTGCTCATCCTGACGCAGCGGAGAACCCAGCAGCTCGCGCAGACGCGCGTTCTCCTGTTTGTATTGTCCAAGCATCAGCAGCTCGCTGTTTTTCAACAGCAGTTCTTGACGTAACGCCCGGTTTTCAAGTTCTAGTTGATCGCGCGAGGCCAGCGTCTGCGATACGCCATCCAGCAATTCTCGAGGAGCATTAGAAATAAAGTAGAAAGGACTGACGGCGGTATCCATATAAGTACGGATTTGACTAAACGTCCCCAGGCGACTGTCGGCAATAATAACGCCGAGCGCCACCAGCACCGCCAGAATAAGGCGAATCTGTAGCGACGGGCCACGGCTAAAAATTGGCTTCATAAGTTATGCGTATTCTCGTATCAGATCAGGCAGGGTAAACAGACGCTTCCCCTGCCTGCATCCGATTACTCTTCGCTGAACAGGTCGCCGCCGTGCATGTCGATCATTTCCAGCGCCTTGCCGCCACCACGCGCCACACAGGTCAGCGGGTCTTCAGCAACAACAACTGGAATGCCGGTTTCTTCCATTAACAAACGGTCAAGGTTACGCAGCAACGCACCACCGCCAGTGAGCACCATTCCGCGCTCGGAGATGTCGGAAGCGAGTTCCGGCGGACACTGTTCCAGCGCAACCATCACCGCGCTAACGATGCCGGTCAGCGGCTCTTGCAGCGCTTCAAGGATTTCGTTGGAGTTCAGCGTAAAGCCGCGTGGCACACCTTCTGCCAGGTTACGGCCACGAACTTCGATTTCACGGACTTCATCGCCCGGATAAGCAGAACCGATTTCGTGTTTGATACGTTCTGCGGTCGCTTCACCGATCAAAGAGCCATAGTTACGGCGAACGTAGTTGATGATCGCTTCGTCGAAGCGGTCACCACCGATACGTACAGAAGAGGAGTAAACCACGCCGTTCAGAGAAATAACGGCAACTTCAGTAGTACCGCCACCGATATCAACCACCATTGAACCGGTTGCTTCAGATACCGGCAAGCCTGCACCGATTGCTGCGGCCATCGGTTCTTCAATCAGGAAGACTTCGCGGGCACCTGCGCCCTGCGCGGATTCACGAATAGCACGGCGCTCAACCTGGGTAGCACCAACCGGCACACAAACCAGAACACGCGGGCTTGGACGCATAAAGCTGTTGCTGTGCACTTGTTTGATAAAGTGCTGGAGCATCTTTTCAGTCACAAAGAAGTCAGCGATAACGCCATCTTTCATTGGGCGAATGGCAGCGATATTGCCCGGCGTGCGGCCCAGCATCTGCTTCGCGTCATGACCTACTGCAGCTACGCTTTTCGGTGAACCGGCACGATCCTGACGAATGGCCACCACGGAAGGCTCATTCAATACGATGCCTTGTCCTTTTACATAAATAAGGGTATTCGCAGTACCCAGGTCAATGGACAAGTCATTGGAAAACATGCCACGAAATTTTTTCAACATACTAAGGGATAATCCTGAAAGCTGGGGCGGAAAAGAAAATCCGCTTACTTTACCAACCACACGCAGCAGCGACAAGGCGCAAAAATCATCTGCTGCGGTGAAAATTAGTGCAGTTTGTTTCCTTTGTTACAAATCTCTACCTGAGTCCAGAGAGGCTAAATGCATCAGTAGCATTCCTCGCCTGTTTGCAACTGCGTAAGGTCATTCATCTGCATATGTGCTGCAACAATCTGGCGAACAGACAAGCACGCTCCCGTGAAACGCAGCGCGCATTATTCTACGTGAAAACGGATCAAACGGCAGGTTAAACCGAGTATCTTTGTGAATATTTTTTCACGTTAGTATCAAGTGGCTGTGAGGACGCGAAAAAATCCCCCTGTCCACCTAAAACCCCGCGCTGAATCAGGGTCTGCCACTCGCTTCGCGAACGTACGCCCGTAGCGTAAACCTGAGTGTTGGTCCCGGAACACGCTTCTACCATGCTCTGAACCAACAATTGATTCTCTGTTCGCTTCTCAATGTTTCTTACCAGCCCCGGATGGAGCTTGAGTAATTCAACATTAAGTTCTTTGATCCAACGGGTACTTACCAGCGTCAATCCGGCCTGGTTGACGGCGACCCGAACCCCTAAAGCATTCACTAAACGAATAACAGGTTGCAAGCGACCGATATGTTGACCAACATCAGCCTCTGCAAGTTCAATAATTATGCGTTTTCGTTGCGATTTTTCACATTGCATCAACGTATCGCGTAGCCAACGCTGGAAACGTGGACGAATCAACGACTCAACGGTGACCTGAATCGCCAGATTTTCTTGCGGCCAATAGCGTAGCAGCGGGATGAGGCGACTGACTTGCAGGCGGTCATACTCTTCCGATAAGCCAAACTGCAACACCATCGGCATATATTCCGCCGAGCTGACCTCTTCATTACCATCAAAGATGCGGCACATCAGCTCGCGGTGATGAACCTGCCCCTCACGGGTAACCGCCGGTTTCTGATAAAGACGCGGGCCGCCGCGGCTAAGCATTTGCTCAATGAGCGTACGCCAACGAACGTTACCGCGCCCTTTTTCAGGTAACGAGTCATCGTAAATGGCCCAACTGTTGCCGCCTTGTAATCCCGCATTGCGCGTAGCGGATTCAGCATGTTCCATCACCTGTTCGGTATCCTGCCCACTACGCCAGGCACAGATGCCGATGTGAATCATATCATCACGATCGAGCATTTTATTACTCGGTAAGGTATCAACCGCCTTGATCAATTGCCCGGCAATGCTCTCCGCCTCTTTTAATGTCCGGTGTGGCAACAGCACGGCAAAATCGCTACGGTGATAACGTGCCAGCAGCGACCCCGGATAGCGCATCATAAATGTCGATAACAAATTTGTCAGGGTAAAGAGTTGTTCTTCAACCTGACTGTGCCCCCAGGTGTCGCTCAACATATTGAAATCCGGCAGGCGGATCATCATCACGATCCCGTGAGTCCCTACTTTCTCCTGATCTTCCAGTAACGTTGCCAGTTGGTTGTCGAAAAAGAGGCGGTTATTGAGGCCAGTTTTAATATCCTGCGCAGCATAGGAACGAATCAGCGTATCGAGACGACTGTGCTGTTCGCGCGCATTCTGAATTTCGCAAAGCAGCGTATCCAGTGCACTGCTGGCCCCTGGCGGCCATTCATAGATGGTGCCCAGCACATTCGTGCCGCGCTCACCGTTTAAGATACGAGTGGCGCGGGTTTCCAGCAGTTCTTGCCCGGCAAGTTGCCGTTGCAACCAGCGTACAGCCAGGAAGAGCATAATAATGATAAATCCAATCGCACCAGTGAGCGGTGCAGTGGTCATCAGCGAGTGGAAATAGTTGCCCATCGGGTCCTGATACACCAAATGCAGAGACATCCCCGGATGTTTAATCAACGGTACAGTCAGCTCGCGAAACAGATCGCTAGTACCAACCGGACGGTAGCTGCCATTGCGGGACTGGGTATAAACCTGTTTTTTATCGTGCAAAAGATCCACGCGAACGATATCCGCCGACATCATCAGTTCGCTGATTTGTGGCCTCAATGTGCTGAAGTCATTCGACACAAGATGGGTATCGATCGCCGTCGCCACTGCCTGAACACGATGACTAAACTTATACTGAATGGCGTTGTAGAAACTAAGCGAGCAGCCCAGCAGAGTCACAAAAATTGTTAACCCGGTGAGCAGCGTGACAAAGGCCGAAAATTTCGTCGTTAATCTCATCCTTGTGTTAACTCCGATAGTGAGGACGCGGGCATACCAGCAAATCAGATTTATCTCGCAATTTATTGCGCTTCATCGGCTTTGCTTTTCCATTAGCGAGTATAGTCTTCAGAAATTATTTTCCAATCCATCATGCACATGAGGACCTCTTATGCAGGCGTTACTTTTAGAACAGCAGGACGGCAAAACCCTCGCATCTGTACAGACTCTGGACGCAAGTCGCCTGCCGGAAGGCGATGTGACGGTCGATGTCCACTGGTCGAGCCTGAATTATAAAGATGCGCTGGCGATTACCGGTAAAGGAAAAATCATCCGCAATTTTCCGATGATTCCTGGCATAGACTTCGCAGGAATCGTACGCGCCAGTGAAGATCCTCGTTTTCATGCCGGTCAGGAAGTGTTACTCACCGGTTGGGGCGTTGGTGAAAACCACTGGGGCGGGCTGGCACAGCAGGCGCGCGTGAAAGGTGACTGGCTGGTTGCCATGCCGCAAGGTCTGGACGCGCGTAAAGCGATGGTTATTGGTACTGCCGGGTTTACCGCCATGCTGTGCGTAATGGCGCTGGAAGATGCCGGTATTCATCCGCAGGATGGCGAAATTGTCGTTACGGGCGCCAGCGGCGGCGTCGGCAGTACGGCCGTAGCACTGTTGCATAAGTTGGGTTATCAGGTCGTTGCCGTTTCTGGTCGTGAAAGTACCCATGAATACCTGAAAAGGTTAGGTGCCAGCCGTATTTTGCCGCGCGATGAGTTTGCTGAATCCCGTCCACTGGAAAAACAGCTTTGGGCTGGCGCGATTGATACTGTTGGCGACAAAGTGCTGGCGAAAGTACTGGCACAAATGAACTACGGTGGCTGTGTGGCAGCCTGTGGTCTGGCGGGTGGCTTTGCCCTGCCAACCACGGTAATGCCGTTCATTCTGCGTAATGTCCGTTTACAAGGGGTGGATTCAGTCATGACGCCACCAGAACGCCGCGCGCAAGCCTGGCAGCGTCTGGTCGCAGATCTACCGGAATCATTCTATTCGCAGGCAGCAAAAGAAATTTCGCTGGCAGATGCTCCGAAGTTTGCTGAAGCCATTATTAATAACCAGGTGCAAGGGCGCACATTGGTAAAAATAAGCTAAGATTTCGCACAAAATAATTTACATATCGTTAACGAATTTTAGCAGCACTTTGACATTCTCCCTGCCATAGTAATCAGGAGCATACCGGGAGTCTGTTATGAAAAAAATTCGTCAACTTACAGAAGCCGATGTCACTGCCGAATCGGCTTTTTTTATGCAACGTCGGCAGATTCTGAAAACGTTAGGCATCAGCGCTGCTGCACTTTCTCTACCAACCACTACTCATGCCGACCTGCTTAGCTGGTTTAAGGGTAACGATCGCCCGCCCGCACCAGCCGGAAAGCCATTAGAATTCAGCAGGCCTGCCGCCTGGCAAAATAACCTGCCACTGACGCCGGAAGATAAAGTTTCCGGCTATAACAACTTCTATGAGTTCGGACTGGATAAAGCCGATCCAGCGGCAAATGCCGGCAGTCTGAAAACTGATCCGTGGACGTTGAAAATCAGCGGTGAAGTCGCTAAGCCGTTAACCCTCGATCATGATGCACTGACCCGTCGTTTCCCGCTGGAAGAGCGGATTTATCGTATGCGTTGCGTAGAAGCATGGTCGATGGTGGTGCCGTGGATTGGTTTTCCGCTGCACAAATTGCT
>NZ_PTSR01000020.1:0-88019 GCF_002965345.1 Escherichia sp. MOD1-EC5950 | reverse complement strand
TTGGTGGTGTTGGTGGCAACGTTATCGTTTGTCGTTTTCAGTTGCGAGCCGTTGACGGCATCGGTACTGGTGTCTGACAGGTCACCGGCCATGACGTTGGTGATTTTGCTGGTGGTGTTAGTGCCGTGTTTGGCGCTGAATGCCGTGCCATTCCACTGCAGGGCATCATCTTCCAGGCCTGTGATTGTGGTGTTGATATCCGCGACATCATTGGTCAGGTTAGTGATGTTGGTGGTGTTGGTGGCAACGTTATCGTTTGTCGTTTTCAGTTGCGAGCCGTTGACGGCATCGGTGCTGGTGTCTGACAGGCTACCGGCCATGACGTTGGTGATTTTGTTGGTGGTGCTGGTGCCGTGTTTGGCACTGAATGCAGTGCCATCCCATAGCAGAGAATCGTCCTTCAGATCTGTCACCGCCGTATTGGTGGTGTTGATTGTCGAATTCACTGCATCAAGAGCATCACCTACATTGTTGTAGGTCCCTGAGGAAATAGTATAGGTTGGCGCATTAACGGTTCCGTCAGCAGCATTCACGCTGGCATTGCCGCCTAACCGGTTTGCTACCGATTGGCTAAGCGCAAAAATCTGCGAGCCATTGACGGCATCGGTACTTGTTTTGTTGATGATGCCTTTATCAACAAATACAATTTTTCGCTGGTCCGTATTGTTACCGACAGAGATAACATTGTCTTCCGCTGCGAGAGCACCCGCACCAAGCGCGACGGAATTATTTCCTGATGTTCTGGCTCCATTACCCAGAGCGACGCTGTTGTTTCCGCTCACAAAGCTGTCCTGCCCCAGCGCGACAGCCCCTGTTCCGTTTGACTGGCTGTTATAGCCCATAGCGACAGAACCGGCTTTGGTCGCCTCACTTGCTTGGCCTATCGCGAGTGAATACATGCCATTGGCTTCGCTGTCTTTACCTATCGCGGTGGCATAATCACCCTTAGCATGAGCGCTATTCCCCAACGCAAGGGAATACTCTTTGGTTGCTTGAGCCGCACTTCCGATTGCAATAGCCCGGCTGCCAGTAGCTACAGTTGCTTGCCCCAACGCTACCGATCTTTCTCCAGACGCATTGCTACTGAAGCCTAATGAGGTTCCCCCCACGCCAGAGAACGCACTTTGCCCTATTGCAACACTTGATGTATTGGAGCCTCCACCCGGCCCGGTTTGTGCTGATGTTGCGATGGCTCCAAAACCAATGGCAATCCAGCCATTACTAAGTGGAGTAGCTTCAGCAGATTTACCGCCATCAAGAGCGACTTCTGCATGTGCTCCAGACGACAACAACCCACCGACAACTAACGCAGAAATTAACAGCTTACTGCGCCCGCTCTTCTTCCCACGGCTTTTTGCCGTTTCGCTGGCAACGCTATAACTGCCCGTCGCCGGGTTCCAGATAACTTTAAATATTTTGTTCATTATTGATGCTCTCTATTCCTTGATATAAGCGCAGAAGCCGCATTTATTTTTTGCTTTTTCTCTGTCGGGATTCCGCAGAGTGAAGGTCGTCGAACTGAAGGTTTGCCATATTGATGGCGAGTTTCAGGTATTTCAGATTATTGGGAGATACGCCTTTCAGCGTCAGATTAATGTCTTGCCATTGACCTGGTAATAATTTCAGCGATGAGTTCATTGAGGTACTGAAAAGTAATTGCTGCCATTTTGTTAAGTCTTTAGGATCGGCAGGTTTTTCATTGCCCCATGTAGCATGAAAGCCAATATTTGATACGGGAACGCTTAATAGGTTAACCAGCGAAATACGAATAACGCTGCCATTTTCAACCGCATCGACAGACAGTACCCGACCTGCTAAACCGACAGAGCCGTTATTTAAAATGAAGTATTGGGTTTGTGCTGGGTTAAATTCAGTGAAGATAAATTCGTCCTGTTTGTCTTTGACTGCCTTTACGATGCTGGCAAGAGTTTTGGTACTGCTTATGATGCTATTTTGTTGTTTTTCAATAATTTCAATTTTATTTTTATATTGTTCTTGCTGCTTTTTTAGAGTTTCTATTTGACCTTGTTGTAACGCTTGCTGTTTGGTGAACTCATCAATTGCGTTTACTTTTTCAGTATTGTCACACCCTGTTAATGCGCAGAGTGACGATATTGTTAACACTCTTAGTACTGCTTTCTTCATGTTCATAGGATGAATTCCTTTTCATAATCCTGATGCTTTGATAACTACGTTGTAGTTATTTTTTGTATGAATAATTTAATATTTCATATTCACAATAAAAATTTATGAGAGAGTTTTCGAATTAATGGGTGCTGAGAGTGTGTTATTAGATGTCAAACTATTTTAGTTTGTAGATACTAATAACCTAATCTCGCGAATTTTAATGACCGGTGTCAATTCATGTCAAATGTTTAACGGAGTTAAGGTGAGGAGGGTAAGAAGTTAATATTTGTATGGTAAATGTTTTGTGACGATAAATGTGACACTGGCTGGAAAACATAAATAATTAATCATTGGAATGTAAATAATCATACTTATTATTTATATATAGCTCTTTTATTACGCAGCATATTTTCAGAATTTGACTTGTGATGTTCATGCAGACAGTCGGACAAAATTGAACATGCAATGCTAAGAATGTTAATAATTTTTAGTATTTGAAAGGGGCTCCTGCATGTGCCAGCAGGAGCGAGTAAATCGTGAGAGGCTGTGATTACAGCGACCAGAAAGGAACTTAAAACGCGATCTTTGAGAACCCTGTCATCTCTTGCAGGCCCATTTCACGGCCCAGCTCGGTCATTGGGTGCACTACCACCAGCCCACGAACACTCTTCTTCAGTTTGCCCATGTCCGCTTGCTCTTTTTTAGTAATCGCACGCTGGAAAGGCATTTTCATCAGCTTTTGTGCTTCTTTGCTGAGTTTTTGGCTGTGAACGTCACGCAGACGAGCAATTTCAGCTTCCAGCGTGGCTTTCTCTTTTTCCAGTTCGGCATATTTGTCTGCGGCTTCAACCAGCGACAGGTCGGCCTGTTGGTGACGGATGGCGTCCAGGCGATCGCTAAGACGTTTAATTTCGTTTTTTTCGACTTCTTTCATGTGATGGCTTCTGATAAAGATAAATTTATAGTCCTAGTATGCGTGACGGGGTGCTTTGTTCACAACCGATGGTATTGTAATAGTTTTGCTGGGTAACCAATTTTGCGTTCAGAAAAGAATGTAATTTATTGATTAATAAAAAGTAATAAGCAAGCAAGGACAAACGTTGTAGATTTCGCACGTTTTCCTTAATGCCATTTTTACCGGGATCTAAACTAAAATTGGCGGCCGCGCATTCCCGGCGCGGGGTAATTCGGAGATATTATGATGGGCAAAATAGGTGAAAACGTTCCGCTTTTTATCGATAAAGCCGTAGATTTCATGGCATCTAGCCAGGCGTTCCGGGAGTATCTGAATAAACTTCCCCCTCGTAACGCGATCCCGTCCGATATACCTGAGGAAAGCGTGCCGTTATATCTCCAACGCCTGGAATATTATCGTCGGCTTTATCGACCGAAGCAGGTAGAGGGGCAGCAGTAAGCGAGCATTGCTTACTTTTGAAAGGCTTTTTTTAAGCTGATTTTGGAAATCAGCTCTGTCAGTGAAAGGACCATTGTTGATCGCACAGCTTGTTGATAGCGTTGAACTTGCATCGCGTACAAACTGGAGTCTGCTGGTTCAAACTGTGGCGGCGGTGGTAGCGCCGCCACGCAATGCAGTTCGCCAAATGGCCCAAGAATTTCATCATCGGTAAACGCGTACTCGTTGCCGTCGTGGTTCAGCTCTTCCCGCAGTGCCATCAACAGTTCCGCATCTTCGTATTCATGGCGACTGATTACGCCAAGCCCATAAATCAGCTTTAAGCGCACGGACAGATCGCCCAGCGGGCCATTGCCGTCGAGTAACGGTTCTACAGCATACTTCACCGCGTAATCGTCTTTGCGGAATACCTGAAGCACCAGAAGATTCACCGCCTCGGTCAGGAGATCGACGGCGGTAATCAGAAAGCTTCGCACGGTTTTGCCAGCATTCAGACGCTCAAGCACACGGTTTTCAAAGGCCTGGGTTTGTTCCATTGTTGCCTGCATATCTGACAATCTGTTATTCGGGCGCAGGGACCCCTGCGCCTGGTCCACCATTATTGCATTGCGTTATAAGCGGTTACCGCTTCTGTGACAACCTCGCTGTTGGCATCAAGCCCGGAAATCTGTGCCAGCGCAGCCTGCGGCCCTTTGTCGGCAATCAGCGCAGCCAGTTCCTGAGCCTGTGGATCTTCTTCACTGCGGAAGTGCATGGCGGCAGCAATACCCTGAATCAGGTTTTTGTGCGGTAAACCGTACTCCAGCGTACCCAGCAGCGGTTTTACCAGACGATCTCCGGCGCTCAGTTTACGCAGCGGCTGACGGCCTACACGCTCCACATCATCTTTCAGATACGGGTTTTCAAAACGGCCGAGGATTTTCTGGATATACGCAGCATGTTTATCAGCATCAAAACCGTAGCGCTTGATTAGCACCGCGCCGCTTTCTTCCATCGCACCTTTTACCACCGCACGGATTTTCTCATCGAGAATTGCGTCACGAATGGTCTGATGACCCGCCAGTTTTCCGAGGTACGCGGTTATAGCATGGCCCGTATTCAGGGTGAAGAGTTTACGCTCAACAAATGCCATCAGGTTGTCGGTTAGCTCCATACCTGGGATGTTTGGCAGCGCGCCTTTGAATTGAGTTTTATCGACAATCCATTCGCTGAAGGTTTCTACCGTCACTTCCAGCGGATCGTTGGTTGCAGAAGCAGAAGGCGGCACGATGCGGTCAACGGCGGAATCGACAAAGCCAACGTGTTCTTCAACCCACGCTTTTGCTTCTTCCGGCAGGGCATTCATTACATGGCCTTTCAACTGAGTGGTGCCGCGAACCATGTTTTCACACGCGATGATGTTCAGTGGGGATGCATTACCTTGTTCTTTGCGTTTCACCAGCCCTTTAGCAATCGCCGGAGCAATTCGTTCCAGCACGACCGGACCAACGGCGGTAGTGACTAAATCGACCTGAGCGATTAAATCCACCACGTCATCACCAATACTGCTGACGGCATCAACGCCGGAAACGGTATCGACCTGCTCGGTTTCACCGACCACATGAACCTGGTAGCTATGACGGGCATTCAGGGCATCAAGTACCACCTGATTGACATCGGCAAATGTCAGTTGAATACCCGCATCAGCCAGCAGTTTACCGATAAAGCCACGACCGATGTTACCTGCGCCAAAATGTAATGCTTTCATAGTATTAACCTTCATCAATGTTTTTACCCGAGAGGGCTGGGGTGAGGCATTTCCCTCACCCAAACCCTCTCCATGAGGAGAGGGGCCGAGATATTGCCGGATGCGGCGTAAACGCTTTATCCGGCCTACAAGAACGAGCAAATTCAATAAATTGCACTTTGTTTTGTAGGCCTGATAAGCGTAGCGCATCAGGCAATTAGCCCCACCTTCTCCATGTGGAGAGGGTGGGAATGGGTTACTTACGACCAGCCAACAGTTCCAGCACTTCATCCACGCTGGTGGTGTGTGCCAGACGCTCAATGACGGACTCATCATCCAGCGCGTTGGTCAGGCTGGTGATAACCTGAATGTGCTCGTTGTTACGGGCAGCAATACCAATCACCAGACGGGCAATGTCATCTTCTTCTTCACCGAAGCGCACGCCTTCCGGGTACTGACAGAACACGACGCCAGTTTTCAGCACGCGATCTTTCGCTTCAACCGTACCGTGCGGCACGGCGATAGACTCACCCAGATAGGTCGGGGTCAGTTTTTCACGATCCAGCATTGCCTGTACGTATTCCGGCTCAACGTAACCGCCTTTCACCAGTTGTTCGCCAGCAAAGCGAATAGCTTCTTCTTTAGTTGCCGCTTTACGACCGAGGAAGATGTTCTCCGCGCCCAGTTTGAACAGGTTGGCGTTAGAATCGTCAAAGCTGTCTTTCAGGCTGTCTTTCACTTTCTCTTCGTTTTCAGTATGGCGCTGGGCAGCAACCAGACGTTCGGTCAGGCTGGTGTACAGGCCACTGTCGAGGAAGTTAGTCAGCGAAATATGCTGAGCCTGCGGAACCTGACGCATAGCGCGCTCGGTCAGATCACGGTGAGTGATGACGAGGTCCACATCTGGCGGCAGGTTATTGATCGCGCTGTTAGTGACGGAAATCTGTGACAGACCGGCATCCTGAATTTTCTTACGCAGCACACCTGCGCCCATTGCACTGGAACCCATACCAGCGTCACAGGCAACGATGATTTTACGCACGTGGCTCAGGTCGTTAGTCACATCACCAGCAGACAGCGGAGACGCGCCTTTAGCCTCAGCTTTCATGTCCTGCATACGGCGAGTTGCCGCTTCAATATCGTCTTCCTCTTTCACTTTGCTGGTTTTCAGCAGAATGGCAGAGACAACGAAGGAAACCGCCATTGCCGCACATACACCCGCGATGTTAGCGAAGTAAGCACCTTTTGGCGTCATCGCCAGTACCGCGAGGATAGAACCCGGAGATGCCGGAGAAACCAGACCACCGCCCAGAATAGTCAGCGTAAACACGCCAGTCATACCGCCGAGGATAACGGCGAGGATCAGACGCGGATTCATCAGCACATACGGGAAGTAGATTTCGTGGATACCGCCCAGGAAGTGGATGATTGTCGCACCGCCCGCAGACTGTTTAGCGCTACCACGACCAAAGAACATGTACGCCAGCAGAACGCCCATACCCGGACCCGGGTTTGCTTCAATCAGGAAGAAGATGGATTTGCCCATCTCATGGGACTGCTGAATACCCAGCGGCGAGAAGATACCGTGGTTAATGGCGTTGTTAAGGAACAGGATTTTCGCCGGTTCAACAAAGATAGACGCCAGCGGCAGCATGTCATGGACAACCATGAAGTTAACGCCCGCAGCCAGCATTTTAGACAGGGCTTCAACCAGCGGACCAATCCCCATGAATGCCAGAATCGCGAGGATCATCCCCATGATACCGGCAGAGAAGTTGTTCACCAGCATCTCAAAACCGGATTTGATCTTACCATCTACCCAGCGGTCGAAATGCTTAATGCACCAGCCGCCCAGCGGGCCTGCAATCATAGAACCGAGGAACATCGGCATATCTGCGCCGACGATAACGCCCATGGTGGTGATAGCACCGACCACGCCGCCACGTTCACCACCTACCAACTTACCACCGGTATAACCGATCAGCAGCGGCAGGAGATAAGTGATCATCGGCCCGACCAGCTTCGCCAGCGTTTCGTTCGGTAACCACCCTGTTGGAATAAATAACGCGGTGATGATACCCCACGCGATAAACGCGCCGATATTTGGCATCACCATGTTGCTGAGGAAACGACCAAAGCTTTGCACTTTGATCTTAATATCGGATGACATAAAAACACCCCTTCTTATGTTTGCTGTCGCGCAGGCTGGAAGCCCGAGGTTTTTTGTTAATGTGGCGGCAGAGGTAGCCGGACCTTGTAGATACTGCGAAATCTGGCACTGAATCGGTTAACTGTCCAGTCGACGGTCTTTTGTGTGATATCAATCACATAAATATAGGGGGTAGAGAGGTAATTGACGTGATATTCATCACAAAATACTTGTGTAAAAAAACAACAAGGCGGTGATTTTCGCTAAAAATGGCATTTAAATGTGAGGTTTGTCACGTTTTTCCTTTGATGGTTTGTTGAGTTTTTGTGATCTAAATCACAAGATATTTTCTTAAGTCGTTCACCCGGTGTGATCTACGGCATGTTCTGGCTCTGCCTTAAGGCCGTTATGTCACTGAGTAACTCATCACCGCTTAAAATTATTCTTCGGTGTGATGGCGAGAATCGCAAACCCGGATTATTGTCAAATAATCAGCCCGACGCCCATCTGGCTGCCAGCCCATAACAACTCTGATAAGCGTGAATCCGAGGCAGCTATGTTTCTAAACTATTTCGCGTTGGGAGTGCTGATTTTCGTCTTTCTGGTGATCTTTTATGGAATCATCGCGATACATGACATCCCCTATTTGATTGCCAAAAAACGCAACCATCCTCATGCCGACGCCATTCATACCGCAGGGTGGGTCAGCTTATTTACGCTCCACATTATCTGGCCGTTCCTGTGGATCTGGGCCACGCTTTACCAACCGGAGCGCGGCTGGGGGATGCAGTCGCATATTACACCGCAAGAGAAAACGCCTGACCCAGAAATTGCCGCGCTTTCTGATCGCATCTCCCGGCTGGAGCAGCAACTCGCTGCTGAGAAAAAACCTGACTACTCCACGTTTCCGGAGATCTAATCATGGATCTGTTGATTGTCTTAACTTACGTGGCGCTGGCGTGGGCGATATTTAAAATCTTCCGTATTCCGGTGAATCAGTGGACGCTGGCGACGGCGGCGCTCGGTGGCGTGTTTCTGGTGAGTGGTTTGATTTTATTGATGAACTATAACCATCCCTACACCTTTATGGCGCAAAAGGCGGTGATTGCCATCCCCATCACGCCCCAGGTCACAGGGATTGTTACTGAAGTCACGGACAAAAATAATCAGCTTATTCAAAAGGGCGAGGTGCTTTTTAAGCTCGACCCGGTGCGTTATCAGGCGCGGGTAGACCGACTTCAGGCCGACCTGATGACGGCGACACATAATATTAAGACGCTGCAAGCGCAGCTCACTGAAGCGCAGGCTAACACCACTCAGGTTTCAGCGGAGCGCGACCGGCTGTTTAAAAATTATCAACGTTACCTGAAAGGTAGCCAGGCGGCGGTGAATCCGTTTTCGGAACGTGACATCGACGACGCGCGGCAAAATTTTCTCGCCCAGGATGCGCTGGTGAAAGGTTCCGTGGCGGAGCAGGCGCAGATCCAGAGCCAACTCGACAGCATGGTCAACGGCGAGCAGTCGCAGATTGTCAGCTTAAGGGCGCAACTTACCGAAGCGAAATATAACCTTGAGCAGACCATTATTCGTGCACCGAGCAATGGCTATGTTACTCAGGTGCTAATCCGTCCAGGCACTTACGCGGCAGCTTTGCCGCTGCGTCCGGTGATGGTCTTTATCCCTGAGCAAAAACGGCAAATTGTCGCCCAGTTCCGGCAAAACTCGCTGTTGCGTCTGAAACCCGGCGATGATGCGGAAGTGGTATTTAACGCGCTGCCGGGGCAGGTATTCCACGGCAAACTGACCAGTATCTTGCCGGTGGTGCCTGGAGGTTCGTACCAGGCGCAGGGGGTACTGCAATCATTAACGGTCGTGCCTGGAACTGACGGTGTGCTGGGAACCATCGAACTGGACCCTAACGCTGATATTGATGCTTTACCTGATGGCATCTACGCCCAGGTGGCGGTTTACTCCGACCATTTCAGCCATGTTTCGGTGATGCGTAAGGTGCTGCTGAGAATGACCAGTTGGATGCATTATCTTTATTTGGATCATTGAATGTTGGGGTATTGAGTCGCATAAATGTGGTTGAGAGCTAAAAAAGTTGCAAATACAGGACATGAGTATTCGCTGTTCGGCCTGCGAAACTCGTGTCCTTTTTGTCTAGTCCACTGAGCATATAAACGCTCCCCTGATACCAGAAAGTGGACATTTAATTTTTTCTTTTTACCTTGAGAGAAAACTGTTTCGGTGTAATACCAAAGTAACTTTTAAAGTTTCGAATGAAATAAGATGTGCTTGTATATCTGTAAATAGACCCGTTTTAGTTCCATGCATTTTTTGAGAGTCCGGCTAAATATTACGGTTGTTGATAAGTTAATCGCAGAGAACAATATTCTGTATGTGAAACCGACTAAACCGCTTAACGAAATGTCTGTCGGTGATATTCCGTTGATCACGGCAGAAAATGGAACCAACAATACCCAGGCGTTTAAAACGGTGACTCAACAAATGGGTTTTCACTCAATGACCCCTGATATTGAGGTGGTAAATACTGACAGTGCCACACAGTGGCGTCTGAAAGGATTCGATGTTCAGCGTAATAATGCTGCACTCAGTGAAAGTCAGCGCTTTATGGATATCCGGTACAGAAACTTCCTATCTGAGGTGAATAACCTTAACCGACGTATGGGTGATCTACGCGATACCCAAGGAGAAGCCGGTGCCTGGGCACGGTTTATGACCACTTCTGGTTCAGGTGAGGGGGGATTCTCTGATCGCCACATGCATCTGCAAATTGGTGCCGACAAAAAACATCACTTTGATGGAGGCGATCTTTTTACAGGTATCATGATGACTGTTACTGACAGCAAAGCCAGTGGCGAAAGTTACCAGGGGAAAACCCGCTCTGTAGGCGGCGGTTTATACGCATCCACCCTGTTTGATTCAGGATTGTATATTGATGTGGTCGGAAAATATGTCCACTATCGTGACGATTACACAATGCAAACATTAGGGCTTGGTAAGGCAGACGATACTGCCCACTCATGGTATTTAGGCGCAGAAACCGGCTGGCGCTATCAGTGGAAGCCTGATGTCTTTATTGAACCGCAGGTTGAACTGGTCTACGGCACGTTGTCAGGCAATACCTTTAACTGGCAATACAACGGCATGGATATCAGCATGAAGCGTAAAACGGCAAACCCCCTGATTGGCCGTACTGGTGTGGAATTCGGAAAAACGCTGGATGGTCACGACTGGCAGGTTACAGCGAAGGCAGGTTTAAGTTATCAGTTTGACCTGCGGAATTCTGGCACCACTACGTATCGTGATTTTGCTGGTGAGTCCACCGTGTACAACGGTAAAGATGGTCGTATGTTAGCCAACATTGGGATTGATACGCGCATTAAAGACAATACCCGTATCGGCCTGACCGTTGAGAAATCAGCATTTGGTAAGTACAACGTCGATAATGCTATCAATGCGAATATCCGCTATTCATTCTGATATTTAAAAAGGTCGTTTCATTTACAAGGCCCGGTATGTGTACGTATCGGGCCATCTTGTGTTTGTCATCACGCTCATATCAATAACATCTGCCCTTTTTTTTAACCCTGGGTCATACTCATATTTTGTTAACAAAAAGGAAACATAATGAAACTCATCGGTAGCTACACCAGCCCGTTTGTACGCAAACTTTCTATTCTGTTGTTAGAAAAGGGCATTACTTTCGAATTTATCAATGAACTGCCCTATAACGTAGACAACGGCGTGGCGAAATTTAACCCGTTAGGGAAAGTGCCGGTGCTGGTGACCGAAGAGGGCGAATGCTGGTTTGATTCGCCAATCATTGCCGAATATATCGAATTAATGAACGTTGCTCCGGCGATGCTGCCGCGCGATCCGCTAGAGTCGTTGCGAGTGCGTAAGATTGAGGCGTTGGCAGATGGCATTATGGATGCCGGGCTGGCTTCGGTGCGTGAGCAGGCGCGCCCGGCGGCGCAGCAGTCTGAAGATGAGCTGTTACGCCAGCGGGAGAAAATCAACCGCAGTCTGGATGTGCTGGAAGGATATCTGGTCGATGGCACGCTCAAAACCGATACGGTAAATCTGGCGACTATCGCTATTGCCTGTGCCGTCGGGTATCTCAATTTCCGCCGCGTTGCGCCGGGCTGGTGTGTGGACCGCCCACACTTAGTCAAACTGGTCGAGAATCTCTTTAGCCGCGAAAGCTTCGCTCGCACCGAACCGCCAAAGGCTTGATGCGCGATATGTCCTCCAGACACTTCTCACGTTACAATCTGCGGTTATGTTAAACGCCCTTCTCCGTGTGAGAGGGCCTTGATGAGCCTGGTTTCCTATGACAACCGAAACGCGTTCCCTCTATAGTCAGCTTCCCGCTATTGATCGCTTATTGCGTGATAGTTCCTTCCTTTCTTTACGTGATACTTATGGCCACACTCGCGTGGTGGGGTTGCTGCGTCAGATGCTTGACGAAGCGCGAGAAGTAATTCGCGACAGTCAGACGCTACCCGCGTGGTGTGAGAACTGGGCGCAAGAAGTCAATGCCCGACTGGCGAGAGAGGCGCAGAGCGCGCTGCGTCCGGTGATCAACCTGACGGGAACGGTGCTGCATACTAATCTTGGTCGGGCATTGCAGGCGGAAGCGGCGGTGGAAGCTGTTGCGCAAGTTATGCGTTCACCGGTGACGCTGGAATATGATCTGGATGACGCCGGACGTGGGCATCGCGATCGCGCGCTGGCACAGTTGTTGTGCCGCCTTACTGGCGCGGAAGATGCCTGCATCGTCAATAACAATGCGGCGGCGGTGCTGTTAATGCTGGCAGCAACTGCCAGCGGCAAAGAGGTGGTGGTTTCTCGCGGTGAACTGGTGGAGATTGGTGGCTCGTTTCGTATCCCTGACGTAATGCGTCAGGCAGGCTGTACCCTGCATGAAGTAGGAACCACCAACCGTACCCACGCTAATGATTATCGTCAGGCGGTGAATGAAAATACCGCGCTGTTGATGAAGGTGCATACCAGTAACTACAGCATTCAGGGGTTCACCAAAGCGGTAGACGAAGCGGAGTTGGTGGTGCTCGGCAGAGAGCTGGATGTTCCAGTAGTGACTGATTTAGGCAGCGGTTCGCTGGTCGATCTTAGCCAGTACGGTTTGCCGAAAGAGCCGATGCCGCAGGAGTTGATTGCCGCGGGCGTCAGCCTCGTGAGCTTCTCCGGCGACAAGCTGTTAGGCGGGCCACAGGCAGGGATTATCGTCGGTAAAAAAGAGATGATCGCCCGGCTGCAAAGTCACCCGCTGAAGCGTGCATTACGCGCAGATAAAATGACCCTCGCGGCGCTGGAAGCCACGCTGCGTCTTTATTTACACCCTGAGGCTCTGACAGAAAAATTACCGACCCTGCGTCTGCTTACCCGCAGCGCAGAGGTCATTCAAATTCAGGCGCAACGTTTACAGGCTCCCCTTGCCGCACATTACGGCGCGGAGTTTGCGGTACAAGTTATGCCATGCTTGTCGCAGATCGGCAGTGGTTCGCTGCCTGTTGATCGCCTGCCGAGCGCGGCATTAACGTTTACACCTCATGATGGACGCGGTAGCCACCTTGAGGCATTAGCCGCCCGCTGGCGTGAATTGCCGGTGCCAGTGATTGGCCGCATTTACGACGGGCGTCTGTGGCTGGATTTACGCTGCCTTGAAGATGAGCAACGGTTTTTGGAGATGTTGTTGAAATGATTATTGCGACTGCCGGACACGTTGACCACGGCAAAACGACATTATTACAGGCGATTACTGGCGTAAATGCCGACCGTCTGCCGGAAGAAAAAAAGCGCGGTATGACCATCGATCTCGGCTATGCCTACTGGCCGCAGCCGGATGGACGCGTTCCTGGATTTATTGATGTTCCCGGCCATGAAAAGTTTCTTTCCAACATGCTGGCGGGCGTTGGTGGTATCGATCATGCGCTGTTAGTGGTGGCGTGCGATGACGGCGTGATGGCACAGACCCGTGAGCATCTGGCGATTTTGCAGCTTACCGGTAACCCGATGCTGACCGTCGCGCTGACCAAAGCCGATCGCGTGGACGAAGCGCGCGTTGATGAGGTTGAACGCCAGGTAAAGGAGGTGCTGCGGGAATACGGTTTTGCTGAGGCAAAACTGTTTGTCACCGCAGCGACTGAAGGAAGGGGAATTGATGCTCTGCGCGAACATCTGCTTCAGTTGCCGGAACGTGAACACGCCAGTCAGCACAGTTTCCGCCTCGCTATCGACCGTGCTTTTACCGTAAAAGGTGCCGGGCTGGTGGTGACGGGTACGGCGTTAAGTGGGGAAGTGAATGTTGGCGATTCATTATGGTTGACGGGGGTAAATAAACCGATGCGCGTGCGTGCTCTCCATGCGCAAAATCAACCAACAGAAACCGCCCATGCCGGGCAGCGTATTGCGCTTAATATCGCCGGTGATGCGGAGAAAGAACAGATTAATCGAGGCGACTGGTTGCTGGCAGATGTGCCGCCAGATCCGTTCACGCGAGTGATTGTCGAGCTTCAAACCCATACGCCGCTGACCCAGTGGCAGCCGCTGCATATTCACCACGCCGCCAGCCACGTTACGGGGCGCGTTTCGCTGCTGGAAGATAACCTTGCTGAACTGGTGTTCGACACGCCGTTGTGGTTGGCGGATAACGATCGCTTAGTACTGCGCGATATCTCGGCCCGCAACACGCTGGCGGGTGCCCGCGTGGTGATGCTCAACCCGCCGCGCCGCGGTAAACGTAAGCCGGAATATCTGCAATGGCTGGCGTCACTGGCACGGGTGCAGAATGATGCCGAAGCGCTGGCTGTTCACCTGGAGCGCGGTGCGGTGAATCTCGCGGATTTTGCATGGGCGCGTCAGCTCAACGGCGAAGGGATGCGCGAATTGCTGCAACAGCCGGGCTATATTCAGGCCGGTTATAGCTTGCTGAATGCACCGGTTGCTGCTCGCTGGCAGCGTAAAATTCTCGACACATTAGCGGCTTATCATGAACAGCATCGCGACGAACCAGGGCCGGGACGCGAACGTCTGCGGCGCATGGCGTTGCCGATGGAAGATGAAGCCCTGGTACTGTTGCTGATTGAAAAAATGCGCGAAAGCGGCGAGATCCACAGCCATCACGGCTGGCTGCATCTGCCGGATCACAAAGCCGGATTTAGCGAAGAGCAGCAGGCTATCTGGCAAAAAGTGGAACCGCTGTTTGGCGACGAGCCGTGGTGGGTACGCGACCTGGCAAAAGAGACGGGGACCGACGAGCAGGCAATGCGCCTGACGCTGCGCCAGGCGGCACAGCAGGGGATAATTACGGCGATCGTCAAAGATCGTTATTATCGCAATGATCGAATTGTCGAGTTTGCCAATATGATCCGTGATCTCGATCAGGAGTGTGGCTCGACCTGCGCGGCGGATTTCCGCGATCGCTTAGGCGTTGGCCGAAAACTGGCGATTCAAATTCTGGAATATTTTGACCGGATTGGCTTTACGCGTCGCCGTGGAAATGATCATTTATTACGTGACGCATTATTATTTCCCGAAAAATAAGGAAATGATTAATTCATAATAAATATGAATTAATACAAAATTCTTATTAATATTAAGGAAGCACGTTGTATGATGAATATAACGTGCTTTTTATTAAAAATATTTTAATAAACGGGAATGTCGATCATATTTTCGAATGAAAATACTTTGTAATCTGCCAGCCCTTTTTACTCTTCCAGGAGTGTTTTATGGCAGCTTCAACCTTTTTTATTCCTTCAGTGAATGTCATCGGTGCTGATTCATTGAATGATGCAATGAATATGATGGCAGAATATGGATTTCGCCGTACATTAATTGTTACTGACAATATGTTAACGAAATTAGGCATGGCGGGTGATGTGCAAAAAGCACTGGAAGAACGCAATATTTTTAGCGTTATTTATGATGGCACCCAGCCGAACCCAACCACGGAAAATGTCGCGACAGGTTTGAAATTACTAAAAGAAAATAACTGTGATAGCGTGATTTCCTTAGGTGGTGGTTCTCCGCACGACTGCGCAAAAGGTATTGCGCTGGTGGCAGCCAACGGTGGTGATATTCGCGATTACGAAGGCGTTGATCGCTCTGCAAAACCGCAGTTGCCGATGATTGCCATCAATACCACTGCGGGCACTGCGTCTGAAATGACCCGTTTCTGCATCATCACCGACGAAGCGCGTCACATCAAAATGGCGATTGTGGATAAACACGTGACTCCGCTGCTTTCTGTCAATGACTCCTCGCTGATGATCGGTATGCCGAAATCACTGACTGCCGCTACCGGGATGGACGCCTTAACGCACGCCATCGAAGCGTATGTTTCTATTGCGGCAACGCCGATCACCGACGCTTGCGCATTGAAAGCAGTGACCATGATTGCCGAAAACCTGCCAGTAGCAGTAGAAGATGGCAGCAACGTTAAAGCGCGTGAAGCAATGGCCTACGCTCAGTTCCTCGCGGGTATGGCGTTCAACAATGCCTCTCTGGGGTATGTTCATGCGATGGCGCACCAGTTAGGCGGTTTCTACAACCTGCCGCACGGCGTATGCAATGCCGTTCTGCTGCCGCATGTTCAGGTGTTCAACAGCAAAGTTGCCGGTGCGCGTCTGCGTGACTGCGCGGCGGCAATGGGCGTGAACGTGACGGGTAAAAACGACGCGGAAGGTGCAGAAGCCTGCATTAACGCTATTCGTGAACTGGCGAAGAAAGTGAATATCCCTGCGGGTCTGCGTGACCTGAACGTAAAAGAGGAAGATTTTGCGGTGCTGGCGACCAATGCCCTGAAAGACGCCTGCGGTTTTACTAACCCGATTCAGGCAACTCACGAAGAAATTATGGCGATTTATCGCGCTGCGATGTAATCACCTTCCCGTAACGGCTGGCAAATTGTCAGCCGTTTTTTATCAACTATCTCTGTAATCCTTGCCCGTAAATTTGTGATTGCCGTCGTAAAGCTATCACCGGCTGGCGAAGATTTCACCAACCATGTCTACCCTTGTTATACCTCACACAGCAAGGAGACTACCATGACCAACAATCCCCCTTCAGCACAGATTAAGCCCGGCGAATATGGTTTCCCCCTCAAGTTAAAAAACCGCTATGACAACTTTATCGGCGGCGAATGGGTCGCGCCCGCCGACGGCGAGTACTACCAGAACCTGACGCCAGTGACCGGGCAGCTTCTGTGCGAAGTGGCGTCTTCGGGCAAACGCGATATTGATCTGGCGCTGGATGCAGCCCATAAAGCGAAAGATAAATGGGCGCATACCTCGGTGCAGGATCGTGCGGCGATTCTGTTTAAGATTGCCGATCGGATGGAGCAAAATCTGGAACTGTTGGCGACGGCAGAAACCTGGGATAACGGCAAGCCCATTCGTGAAACCAGTGCTGCCGATGTGCCGCTGGCAATTGACCATTTTCGCTATTTCGCTTCGTGTATTCGGGCGCAGGAAGGCGGGATCAGTGAAGTGGATAGCGAAACCGTGGCTTATCACTTCCACGAACCGTTAGGTGTGGTGGGGCAAATTATCCCGTGGAACTTCCCGCTGTTGATGGCGAGTTGGAAAATGGCTCCGGCGCTGGCGGCGGGCAACTGTGTGGTGCTGAAACCGGCGCGACTCACTCCACTTTCGGTGCTGCTGCTGATGGAAATCGTGGGTGATTTACTGCCGCCAGGCGTAGTCAACGTGGTCAACGGCGCTGGTGGCGAAATTGGCGAATATCTGGCGACCTCAAAACGCATTGCTAAAGTGGCATTTACCGGCTCAACGGAAGTCGGTCAGCAGATTATGCAGTACGCTACCCAGAACATTATTCCGGTGACGCTGGAGCTGGGCGGTAAGTCGCCAAATATATTCTTTGCTGATGTCATGGATGAAGAAGATGCTTTCTTCGACAAGGCGCTGGAGGGCTTTGCATTGTTCGCCTTCAACCAGGGCGAAGTCTGTACCTGTCCGAGTCGTGCTTTAGTGCAGGAGTCTATCTACGAACGCTTTATGGAACGCGCCATCCGTCGTGTTGAAAGCATTCGTAGCGGTAACCCGCTCGACAGCGTGACGCAAATGGGCGCGCAGGTTTCTCACGGGCAACTGGAAACCATCCTCAATTACATTGATATCGGTAAAAAAGAGGGTGCGGATGTGCTTACCGGCGGGCGGCGTAAGCTACTGGAAGGGGAACTGAAAGACGGCTACTACCTCGAACCGACGATCCTGTTTGGTCAGAATAATATGCGCGTCTTCCAGGAAGAGATTTTTGGCCCGGTGCTGGCGGTGACGACATTTAAGACGATGGACGAGGCGCTGGAGATTGCCAACGATACGCCATATGGCCTGGGCGCAGGCGTCTGGAGTCGTAACGGCAATCTGGCCTATAAGATGGGGCGCGGCATTCAGGCTGGGCGCGTGTGGACCAACTGTTATCACGCTTACCCGGCACATGCGGCGTTTGGCGGCTACAAGCAGTCGGGTATTGGGCGTGAAACCCATAAGATGATGCTGGAGCATTATCAGCAAACTAAGTGTCTGCTGGTGAGCTACTCGGATAAACCGTTGGGGCTGTTCTGATGTGAAAAACGGGTTGCATCGGGTATTCATTGCCTGATGCGACGCTTGCGCGTCTTATCATGCCTACATGGCTCATGCAATATATTGAATTTGCATGATTTTGTAGGCCGGATAAGGCGTTCACGCCGCATCCGGCATAAGCAACGCGCACGTTATCACTATCTGCGACGCTTGCGCGTCTTATCGGTTCAAATGTTTACGTCTTGAATAGCTGAATATTTATTGAACTAAATTGCGAGTATCCTCGCATCTTTTCAACAAGTTACTGCACGCCATTATTCTTCTTCCGAGCGACATTCCTGAGTCAACTTTATCCACCTGACGGCCTATATAAATCGCGCTATCGTGATTGCTACCAAAACATCTGGCTCAGCGGGTGCAGGACTTTATTGGCGGGCAATGGCTGCTGGTAGATATCAATATGAATCAGTTCGAAGGTCGGGCTGAACGAATCAATATTACAATGCCGAAAGGGTTACTGAACAAGATTGATACCTACGTGCGCAATCATCCTGATTACGCCAGCAGAAGTGCGTTTCTGGCAGAAGCTGCCGGACGAGATTACCGACAGCCCAATGATCGATCGTTATGAGAGTTTTATGTTTGTCACTGGTGTGAGCTGGCGTTTTTAATTGACCAGGGAGATGTTGGATAAATTGCGTTAGCAAAATCTATATTAATCAGTTGTAATTACGGTGTCGGAGGGGTATCCGGCACCGCAATGGATTACGGCAGATAAAACACTTCTTGTAGCTCGCTACTGATCGGGCTGTTATTCGGATTAGCGGGCATAACGTCAGTCATATATTTCCACCAACGTTGGCAAACGTCAGTGCTGGCAACCGCATTCCAGCGTTCTTCAGATTCAATTTCCACGCTGGCAAACAGCAAATTTCGCGCTTTATCGAGATAGATAGCGTAGTTATGCGCGCCGTGAGATTTCAATACCGCTTCCAGTTCCGGCCAGATCGGGTTATGCCGACGTTGATACTCGTCGTGGGCGTCGGGGTTTACCTGCATAACAAAGGCTTTGCGGATCATGTTTACTCCTTACAGCGCCAGCGCGCTAGCCAGTGGCGTAACGCCGAAACGTTTGCCGAGGGCTATCAACTCCTCACGACCGATGGTCTGTTTCATGCCGCCCATCGAATACACTTTTACCAACACTTCCGCCGATTTTTCTGCGGTATCGATCAGGCCAAACGCTTCGTCCAGCGTCGTACCGCTGCCGAAGACGCCGTGGAATGGCCAGAGTACCAGTGAATGTTTTTGCATTTCTTGCGCGGTGGCCTGGCCGATTTCGTCCGTGCCTGGCACCATCCACGGCAGAATGCCGACACCATCCGGGAATACCACCAGGCACTCGGTGCTGCCTTCCCACAGTTGGCGGGTGAAAACCGCCGTGTCGTTTTCCAGCACATAGGTGAGGGCGATGAGGTTGGTGGCATGGCAGTGCATGATCACCCGATCTTTACCGTTGGTGGTTTTAATGCGTTCGCAGTGGGAGAGGAAATGAGCCGGAAGTTCGGAGGTCGGAACGGCTTCGTTGGTTAGCCCCCAGAGAATGTGGTAGCCCGCACCGTCACTGTCGACTTTTACGATGCCTAAATTGGCAGCGGGATCGAGCTGGACGTTACGGAAGAATTTGCCGGAACCGGTGACGATAAACGGTGTATTTGCCAGTAAAGGCATTGGCTGACTGAGCGGGATATAGCGCGGTTGTGGATGGAAATTGTCGTGATAAGGCGCGATATCGGCGTCATCCAGGCGCAGCGTCAGGTTGCCGCCGTTGCGCTCGTCCCAACCTTTCAGCCAGGCATCGGTGGTGGCTTTGATCATTCCCTGGACAAACCAGGACTGGGTAATGTTTTGCATGTTCTGTGTTCCTGTAAATTCGGTGTTGTCGGATGCACGACCTGTAGGCCGGATAAGGCACCTGTGCCGCATCCGGCACTCAATGCCTGATACGTCTTATCAGGCATATAACTGTTGCTGACCTGTAGATCGGATAAGTCACTTGTGCCGCATTCAGCGGTATTTACCCGCGTTGACGCAAAATCGTGTTTTCATAAGCCCGCACGCTTTCCAGCCACTCGCTACCCACTGGCGTATCATGACGCTGGCAATACATTTCCCATACCGCCTGCCACGGCAACGATTTCTGCTCTTCCAGCAACGCCAGTCGCGCGGTGTAATCGCCCGCCGCTTCCAGCTTGCGCAGTTCGGCTGTCGGTTCTAACAACGCACGCAGCAGAGCTTTTTTCATATTGCGTGTACCAATGACCCATGCGGCAATGCGGTTGATGGAGGCATCAAAGAAGTCGAGGCCGATATGTACCCGGTCAAACAGGTCATGACGGACGATCTCGCTGGCGATCGCCTGGGTTTCATCATCCAGCAGCACGACGTGATCGCTGTCCCAGCGTACCGGGCGGCTGACGTGCAGCAGCAACTGCGGCACATACAACATGGCGGCGGAAATCTTGTCGGAAATGACTTCAGTCGGGTGGAAGTGTCCGGCATCCAGGCACAGCGCAGTCTGGCGGCTGGTGGCATAACCCATATAAAACTCATTAGAGCCAACCGTATAGCTCTCCGCGCCAATACCAAACAATTTGCTCTCTACGGCGTCGATATGGTGCGCCGGATCCAGCTTTTCGCTGATCACTTCATCCAGTGCTGCCAGCAAACGCTGGCGCGGGGCAAGGCGGTCAATGGTGATATCTTTCATGCCATCCGGGATCCAGATGTTCATCACTGATGGCGTGCCGAGTTGTTCGCCAAAATAGGCCGAAACGCGGCGGCTGGCCTTACAGTGATCAATCCAGAACTGGCGAATGCGGTCGTCGGCATGTGAGAGCGTAAAGCCATCGGCGCTTAGCGGATGCGAGAAACAGGAAGGGTTAAAATCCAGACCGAGTTGATTAGCTTTCGCCCATTCAACCCAGTTTTTGAAGTGTTCAGGTTTGATTTGGTCACGCGAGACTGGCGTGTCTGACTCCAGATAGATCGCATGTAAATTAAGCCGTTTCGGCCCCGGAATCAGCCGCATAGCCTGTTCCAAATCGGCACGCAGCTCTTCGGCATTGCGCGCTTTTCCCGGGTAGTTGCCGGTGGCCTGAATCCCTCCAGTCAGCGAACCTTCCGGGTTTTCAAAACCAGAAACATCATCGCCCTGCCAGCAGTGCATTGAAACGGGTAAGCGATCAAGTTGGCGCAGTGCCTCCTCGACATCAATCCCTACCGCCGCGAAACGCTGTTTCGCCAGTTCCCAGGCCTGTTCCAGTTGAGTGGTCATGCGCAAAGCTCCTTAGTCTGTCGTGTAGAGCGAAACTGCGCCACATAGTGGGCAATTTCACTGTCAGGATTAGGGGTAAAGGTGGTCAGATTCGCAGTGGCGCTTACCACCTGACGGAAATCATCCACATTGTTGAGTTCATCCAGCGCCATTAACTGGATGCCGATATTGCCGAGCGTTGAAGCTTCTACAGGCCCGGCGATCACCCGAGTACCGCAGGCATCGGCGCACAACTGGTTGAGTAGTGCGTTTTGGCTGCCGCCGCCGACAATATGCAGTTGCGAGAAATCTTCACCGCGTAGCTGTGCCAGTTCATGCAGCACATCGGCATACAGCACTGCCAGACTGTCGAAAATACAGCGCGCCAGTTCAGCATCACTTTCTGGGATCGGTTGCGCCGTTTCCCGACACGCAGCCTGAATTTCGCTGCACATCGCGTCAGGATTAATAAAGCGATCGTCATTGGGATTGATGATGAAGCGGCAGGCCGGAAGCGCCTGTGTCGTAGCGATAAGTGCCGGGAGATCGTTGATTTGCCGCTCCTGAAGCACCCGCTGAAGCAGCCATAAGCCCATAATATTTTTCAGCACCCGATAGCGACCTTCCGCACCACCTTCATTGGTGATGTTGGCTGCCAGCGCCGCATCATTGGTGAATGGCGTCTGGCTTTCGAAGCCCATCAATGACCAGGTTCCGGAGGAGAGGTAAGCGGCGCGTGATCCGTTTAACGGCGAAGCGATAACCGCGCTGGCGGTGTCATGGCTGGCAACGGCGACCACAGGAATTTCATTACCCTGCGGACAAATCCAGTGACCAATGACATTGCCCGGATGCGTCGGGCGGCCAAACCAGGCTTTGTTGGCACCGCTCCACGCCAGCAGGGAGTCATCCCAGTCATCGCTATTGATATTGACCAGTTGCGTGGTGGTGGCGTTTGTGTACTCCCAGTTCATCTTGCCGGTCAGGCGATAACTAAAGTAATCCGGCATTAGCAGAGCGTGAGCAATGTGTGGAATAAGTTCGGGTTGTTGCTCTGTCAGCGCACGTAGCTGATAGATCGTATTGAAGGGCAAAAACTGAATGCCGCTACGCTGATAAATATCGCGCTTTCCATATTGCTGTTGTGCCAGCGCCATCAGACCACTGGTGCGGCTATCTCGATAAGCAACAGGTAGACCCACGCGCTGACCGTGTTGGTCGAGTAGTACATAGTCCACGCCCCAGGTATCAATACCGATGCTATCGATACGAATCCCTTCCTCACAAACCTTGTTTAGCCCAAGGCGAATGGCGCTCTCCAGGCTATCCACATCCCAGGTGACATAGCCGTTCCGGTTATGCAGTCCATTGTTAAATCGGTGGATTTCACGCAGCGTCAGGCTGCGACATTCACGGGAGTAACGCGCCAGCATCACGCGCCCACTGGATGCGCCGAGATCGACGGCGACACAATTGCGAAAGGTCATAATGTGATCCTGCTGAATTTCATTACGACCAGTCTAAAAAGCGCCCGAGTTCGCTACCTTCTTGTTACTGACAGGAAAATACACCACTGGCAACCAGGGAAAGATGAACGTGATAGCGTTCACAATTTTCTGAATTGTGGTGGTGTGATGTTTGCCGCATTTCCTGAAAATTCACGCTGTATCTTGAAAAATCGACATTTTTTACGAGTTTTGCCGTCAAAAATTTAAGGTAAGAACCAAACCGCTTGATTACTATTCCGCCATGTTGATGACATCAGGAGGCCAGTATGACCGTATTACAAAGTGTGGATTTTTTTCCGTCTGGTCACGCGTCCGTGGCGATAGAACCCCGGCTTCCGCAAGCTGATTTCCCTGAGCATCACCATGATTTTCATGAGATTGTGATTGTTGAATATGGCACGGGTATCCACATTTTCAATGGGCAGCCTTATACCATCTCCGGTGGCACAATCTGCTTCGTGCGCGATCATGATCGGCATTTATACGAACATACGGACAATCTGTGTTTGACCAATGTGCTGTATCGCTCACCGGATCGATTTCAGTTTCTCGCCGGGCTGCATCAGCTTCTTCCGCAAGAGCTGGACGGGCAATATCCGTCTCACTGGCGCGTGAGCCAAAGCGTATTGCAGCAGGTGCGGCAACTGGTTTCGCAACTGGAACAGCATGAAAGGGCGAGTGATTTACCCTCGAAAGCCAGTCGCGAGATTTTGTTTATGCAATTACTGCTCTTGCTGCGCAAAAACAGTTTGCAGGAGAGTATGGAAAGTCGTGAATCACGTCTGAACTTGCTCCTGGCCTGGCTGGAGGAGCATTTTGCCGACGAGGTGAATTGGGAAACGGTGGCGGATAAGTTTTCTCTGTCACTACGCACTTTGCATCGTCAGCTAAAACAGCAAACCGGTTTGACTCCCCAGCGTTACCTTAACCGTTTACGGTTGGTGAAGGCGCGTCATCTGTTACGTCATAGCGAGGCCAGCGTGACCGAAATCGCATATCGCTGCGGATTCAGCGACAGTAACCACTTTTCGACGCTGTTTCGCCGTGAGTTTAACTGGTCACCGCGTGATATTCGCCAGGGGCGGGATGGTTTTCTGCAATAACGCGAATCTTCTCAACGTATTTCCACGCCAGATTATGAATAATCAAATGCGTTTTCTGGCTGAGGTGGCACGGTGGTTCATCAGTTAATCCTTCGCAAAAAAGATTTTTTTGCCAGCGAACAGCAGGCGGTCGCTGTTGCTGACCGTTATCCGCAGGATGTCTTTGCCGAACATACACATGATTTTTGTGAACTGGTGATCGTCTGGCGCGGTAATGGTCTGCATGTGCTCAACGATCGCCCTTATCGCATTACCCGTGGCGATCTCTTTTATATTCACGCTGATGATAAACACTCCTACGCTTCCGTTAACGATCTGGTGTTGCAGAACATTATTTATTGTCCGGAGCGACTGACGCTTAGTCTTGACTGGCAGGGGGCGATTCCGGGATTTAACGCCAGCGCAGGACAATCACACTGGCGTTTAGGTAGCGTAGGCATGGCACAGGCGCGGCAGGTTATCGGTCAGCTTGAGCACGAAAGCAGTCAGCATGCACCGTTCGCCAACGAGATGGCGGAGTTACTGTTTGGGCAGTTGGTGATGCTTTTGAAGCGTCATCGTTACACCAGTGATTCGTTGCCGCCAACATCCAGCGAAACGTTGCTGGATAAGCTGATTACCCGGCTGGCGGCCAGCCTGAAAAGTCCCTTTGCGCTGGATAAATTTTGTGATGAGGCATCGTGCAGTGAACGCGTCCTGCGTCAGCAATTTCGCCAGCAGACCGGCATGACCATCAATCAATATCTGCGGCAGGTCAGAGTGTGCCATGCGCAATATCTTCTCCAGCATAGCCGCCTGTTAATCAGTGATATCTCGACAGAATGTGGCTTTGAAGACAGCAACTACTTTTCGGTGGTGTTTACCCGGGAAACCGGGATGACGCCCAGCCAGTGGCGTCATCTCTGTTCCCAGAAAGATTAATTCGCCATGCCCATACCAACGATGTTGGCGGCGACAATAATCACCACACAGCCGAGGCTCAACACCGTTACCGGACGGCGACCCGCATTGTTCCACTCTTTCAGAACCAGACCGACGATACCGCCGCACAGAACGTAGAAACTCATATGCAGCATCCAACTGATGTAGTCATATTGCGCCGGAATGCGGGCGTGACCCCAGGCATAGAAAAAGAATTGCAGATACCACATCAAACCGCCCAGCGCCGAGAGCAATATGTTGTGAATGATCAGCGGTTTTGCCAGCGAGAAGTCGGCTTTTAGCGACAAATCTTTCACTTTTGCCAGACGAATAAAACAGAAACCGAGGTTAATAATCGCGCCGCCGCCCATGATGACAACATAGCTTGGCAGAGCGACATACAATGGATCAACACCCAACGCGGCAGCCGCTTCATGCATTGGTTTTGCGGCGTTCATCGCAAAGGACATCCCTGCAGAGAAAATGCCGCACATCACCGCCAGTACCAGCCCTTTTTTCAGGTTGAACTCTTCGGCTTTAATGCCCATTTTGCGCTCTTTCAATTGCCCGGCGCGGGTCACAATTCCCACGCCAATCAGCGCTACCAGCACGCCGAGCAACGTCATTCGCCCACCGTCGGTATTAATTAACACATCGAAATTGCCGTTGATAATTGGCGTCATCAGTGTACCGACGATCAACGTAATGCCAATGGCGATACCTATCCCCATCGACATGCCGAGATAACGCATGGTCAGGCCGTAGTTGATATTACCAATCCCCCACATTGCGCCAAACAAAAATACCGGCAGCAAGGTAGAGAGGCTGAACGAGCTATAATATGCCCAGAAATCAGGTAGTAGCATGGCGCTGATAGCCCACGGCAGAATAATCCACGAGACAATTCCACCGACTGACCACATGGTTTCCCATGACCATTTTTTTACTTTTTTGAACGGAGCGTAAAAACAGGCTGCACTGGCCGCGCCGATCAAATGCCAAAAAATCCCCATCGTAATCGCGTTACTCATTTTCTTATCCTCATCATTTTTCGTCGCGTCACATCTCCGACGAGATGAGTGTAAAAATCGTGCAGTCGATTAACCTTTCGCCTGTTGCCGCCGTTGCCGATTTACTGGCAATCACGGCATTAAGTGGGTGATTTGGCTCACATCTCTGGCATTTTCCTGCAAAACCATATCCTTACGAAAAGTACGGCATTGATAATCATTTTCAATATCATTTAATTAACTATAATGAACCAACTGCTTACGCGGCATTAACAATCGGCCGCCCGACAATACTGGAGATGAATATGAGCTACACCCTGCCATCCCTGCCGTATGCTTACGATGCCCTGGAACCGCACTTCGATAAGCAGACCATGGAAATCCACCACACCAAACACCATCAGGCCTACGTCAACAACGCTAACGCGGCGCTGGAAAGCCTGCCAGAATTTGCCAACCTGCCGGTTGAAGAGTTGATCACTAAGCTGGATCAACTGCCAGCAGACAAGAAAACCGTTTTGCGCAACAACGCAGGCGGCCATGCTAACCACAGCCTGTTCTGGAAAGGCCTGAAAAAAGGCACCACCCTGCAGGGCGATCTGAAAGCGGCTATCGAACGTGATTTCGGTTCCGTTGATAACTTCAAAGCAGAATTTGAGAAAGCGGCAGCTTCCCGCTTTGGTTCCGGCTGGGCATGGCTGGTGCTGAAAGGCGATAAACTGGCGGTGGTTTCTACTGCTAACCAGGACTCCCCGCTGATGGGCGAAGCTATCTCTGGCGCTTCCGGCTTCCCTGTTCTGGGTCTGGATGTGTGGGAACACGCTTACTACCTGAAATTCCAGAACCGCCGTCCGGACTACATTAAAGAGTTCTGGAACGTGGTGAACTGGGACGAAGCAGCGGCACGTTTCGCCGCGAAAAAATAATCGCATATTGCCTGCTGCAATGAGGCGTTAACGCCATTTGCCAGCATAAAAAACAAACCATCGCAGATAGCGGTGGTTTTTTTGTGATCAATTTCAAAATAAAAACAATGATCCTATAAAAATAAAACAACGTTTCAATTGGTGTGGTTTTGATCACTTTTATTGCTCTGTTGAATGTCTATCTTCGTTTCCATCAACACTGATGCACCGTGAAGGATGTATGCATCAGCCTATAAAAATATGCCGATAGGTGATGAAAATGCAGATAAAACGCACGATAGAGAAAATCCCAGGGGGGATGATGCTCATCCCGTTGTTCCTTGGCGCACTGTGTCACACCTTCTCGCCAGGGGCGGGAAAATACTTTGGCTCATTCACTAACGGGATGATTACCGGCACGGTGCCGATTCTGGCGGTGTGGTTTTTCTGCATGGGGGCGTCGATCAAATTAAGCGCGACGGGAACGGTGTTGCGTAAATCCGGCACGTTGGTGGTAACCAAAATTGCTGTTGCATGGGTGGTTGCGGCAATTGCCTCGCGCATTATTCCCGAACATGGCGTTGAAGTCGGATTCTTTGCCGGACTTTCAACGCTGGCGCTGGTGGCGGCAATGGATATGACCAACGGCGGGCTTTACGCTTCGATCATGCAACAGTATGGCACCAAAGAAGAGGCCGGAGCGTTTGTGTTGATGTCGCTGGAGTCCGGGCCGCTCATGACGATGATTATTCTGGGAACCGCCGGAATTGCCTCGTTCGAACCGCATGTTTTTGTCGGTGCGGTATTACCGTTCCTCGTAGGCTTTGCGTTAGGGAACCTTGACCCTGAGTTGCGAGAATTTTTCAGCAAAGCAGTCCAGACGCTGATCCCGTTCTTTGCCTTTGCATTGGGCAATACCATTGATTTAACCGTGATTGCTCAGACTGGTTTGCTGGGGATCTTGCTGGGTGTGGCGGTGATTGTCGTGACCGGTATTCCATTGATTATTGCTGATAAGTTGATTGGTGGTGGCGATGGTACTGCCGGAATTGCGGCTTCCAGTTCTGCCGGTGCTGCGGTGGCTACGCCGGTACTGATTGCAGAAATGATCCCGGCCTTTAAACCTATGGCTCCAGCAGCAACCTCACTGGTGGCAACGTCGGTGATTGTGACTTCGATTCTGGTGCCGATTTTGACTTCTGTCTGGTCGCGTAAAGTTAAAGCCAGAGTGGCGAAGATCGAAATATTAGGTGCGGTGAAATAATCCCCCATCCATTTAAATCAAGGGGCCGGATGGTTTGTCGTCATCCGGCTTCTTGCGTTATCTGACAAAGACCTCGTCAATTGTTCGACATTCACTTTCGCTTAACTCGCCACCCGCATTGCGTGATACTCCAGTGCAATAACCAAACTTACGCGATACCACCGTCTTGATAGTAGTGACAAAATCCTCACCAATGGCGTAGATGGACATATAAGTGCCAATCTGTTGCTGAATCTCTTGTAAAGCCGCCAGGTCGCCGCGTTTGAAGGCTTCACGGGCTTCGACAAACAGTTCCGGCATAACGTTGTTCAGGCCGGATATTATCCCCGCGCCACCGGCTAGCAGATTAGGAATGTAATACTCGTCATAGCCCGAAAGTACAGCAAAATCAGAACGAACAGACTGTGTTGCCTGAATCATGCTGCGGGTGTGTGACTGGCAATCGACAGTGTCTTTAATCCCGGCAAAGTGAGGAAATTCACTCGCCAGCGTGGCGACCAGGTCTGGGGTTAAATCACAACCGGTCCGCGCCGGGAAGTTATATGCGAACCATTTTCCCCGTAACTCGCGACCCAGATGGCGGAAATAGCTTAATAATTGCTTCGCCGTCTGGCCGTAGTAGTAAGGCGGCAGGATCATCACTGCATCATAGCCTGTGCGATACGCTTCTTGTGCCATCACCAGTACATCGTGAGTGCAGGTGGAAGAAACGTTAGCGACCATTTTTAATGTGCTCATGGTACGCGCCTCGCGGATAAGCATGAGTCTCTCTTCGAGGGTGAAAGAGGCAAATTCACCAATGCTGCCCATCAGCAATATCACATCAATGTTGGCTTCCGTTAATCGCTGCAGATGTCGCTTCAGCCCGTTAAGATCCACATTACCGTCTTTATCCATTGGCGTAATGGAAGGACACCAGACGCCAGAAAACTGTGTTTGCTCGGTCACGTTGAACACTCCTTATAATGAAATGGCGTTTCAAATTCATCTCATTGATAACATTTCTAAGGCGTCATCATGTGAACCGTGCTCTCATTTTGCGCGCCTGACGTAAAATAAATATGGTCTAATGGGGAAATTTCTCGGTGGAGAGGGAACAGATGCGATATCCAGTTGATGTATACGCAGGCAAGGTTCGGGAATATCCGGAAAGCCGTCCAAGTGCGATTGCGAAAATCCAGGTCGATGGCGAGTTGATGTTGACAGAGCTGGGGCTGGAAGGTGACGAGCAGGCAGAGAAGAAAATTCATGGCGGACCAGACAGAGCGCTGTGTCACTATCCTCGTGAACATTATCTTTATTGGGCGCGGGAATTTCCGGAACAGGCGGATTTGTTTGTTGCGCCTGCGTTTGGTGAAAACCTCTCAACCGACGGTCTGACGGAAAGCAATGTTTATATTGGCGATATTTTCCGCTGGGGCGAGGCTTTGATTCAGGTTACCCAACCGCGGTCACCGTGCTTTAAACTCAATTATCATTTTGACATCAGCGATATGGCGCAGTTGATGCAAAATGCCGGAAAAACTGGCTGGTTATATAGCGTGATTGCGCCGGGGTTGATATCTGCAGATGCGCCGCTGGAGTTGGTTTCCCGCGTCAGTGATGTCACCGTGCAGGAGGCAATAGCCATTGCGTGGCATATGCCGTTTGATGATGAGCAGTATCACCGTTTACTCTCCGCTGCCGGGCTGTCGAAAAGCTGGACGCGGACGATGCAGAAGCGCCGACTTAGCGGCAAGATTGAAGATTTTTCGCGGCGTTTGTGGGGAAAATAAAAAGCGGAGAGTAGGCCTGATAAGACGCAACCAGCGTCGCATCAGGCATCCGCTCAAATGCCGGATGCGGCGTAAACGCCTTATCCGGCTTATAAAAGCTGCCCTGCGCGGTGTTTAGCTCCGCTTATACAGCGGCAGCCAAATTACCAGCCGTAAACCGCCCAGCGGACTGTCTTCAGCTTTCACCCAACCACGGTGCTGCTGGATGGCGGTTTCGACAATCGCCAGCCCCAGACCCGTACCGCCAGATTCACGATCGCGCGCTTCATCGGTGCGATAAAACGGACGGAAAATCTGTTCGCGATCTTCCGGGCTAACGCCAGGACCATCGTCATCCACCGTAATGGTGATACCGTCTTTATCTACCGCGAAGCCCACTTCAATCTTCGTATGGGAATAACGCAGGGCATTACGGACAATGTTTTCCAGCGCACTTTCCAGGGCATTTGGGTTGCCGTACAGCGGCCACGGCCCTGGCGGGAAGTTAACGGTAAACGACTTGCCCATCTGCTCCGCTTCGAACGCTGCGTTATCCAGCACTTCGCTCCACAACTGGTTGGCTTTGATGGTCTCGCTTACCAGCGCGTTTTTCTGCTGATTACGTGACATCACCAACAGGTCGTTGATCATGCTGTCCAGACGTTGCGCTTCGGTTTCAATGCGCTCCAGTTCCTTACTTTCGCCACTACGACGGCGTAGTAACGCCGTACCCAGTTGCAGACGCGTCAGCGGCGTGCGCAGCTCGTGAGAGATATCAGAAAGCAGGCGCTGCTGGGAGGTCATCATGCGTTCCAGCGCAGTCACCATCTGGTTAAAACTGGCACCTGCGGCAAGAAATTCTTGTGGCCCCGCTTCCAGTTCCGGGTGCTGACGTAAGTTCCCCTGAGCGACTTCATCGGCAGCGTTTTTCAGCTTGCGCGCCGGTTTTGCCAGACTCCAGGCCAACCACAACAGCAACGGCGTACTGACCAACATGGTGACAATTAACAGTAATAGCGGGCGGTCAAACAGTAAGTTGATGAAATCGGATTGAGAACTGCTGGCCGGGCGAATCAGATAGAGCTGGTAATTATCTTCACCGTCGCGCACAGAGAACGGCCCGACCAGTTCCACGCGACCATACTTTTTCTTCTGCGGGTGATCGGCGTTATCCGCCTGACCAATAAAGTTGCGAATGATCTGCATTTCGCTGCGTTCAGCACCGATCACGCGGCCTTCGGTGGTTACCAGTAATAAACGCTGACCAGGTGGTGCCCATTTATCAATGGCACGGAACAGGCGACGCCACCACATTAAATCGTTGGGGGGATCGTTCGCCAGTTCCGCTTCGACATGCTGCTCAATCATCAGCCCCTGACGCTGTTCGCTATCCAGAAGCTCGGTCATCTGGCGTGAATCGAGCTTGGGTAACATCAAAACCAGCATCAACACCAGCGCCAGCGTCAGCCAGAAGATGGCGAAGATGCGCGCGGTTAAACTGCCTATCATGAAGCAGAAACCATCAGATAGCCGCGACCACGCAACGTTTTAAACCACGGATGCCCGTCTTTGCGATCCGGCAGCTTACGGCGCAGGTTGGAGATGTGCATATCGATAGCACGGTCGAAAGGCGTCAGGCGTTTGCCCAGCACTTCCTGGCTTAAATGCTCACGAGAAACTACCTGGCCCAGATGCTGCGCCAGCAAATAGAGCAGGGTAAATTCAGTACCGGTTAACTCCAGCGTTTGTCCGTCGAAGCTGGCTTCCTGACGACCTGGATTCAGCACTAACGCATCTACTTCCAGCGTCGGTGAACCGTTGTCGCTATTTTGCTGTTGCTCGCTCCAGTGCGAACGGCGCAGGATCGCGCGAATACGTGCAACCAGCTCACGATCATTAAACGGTTTCGGGAGATAGTCATCCGCGCCCAGCTCAAGGCCAAGAACGCGATCAAGTTCACTGCCGCGCGCTGTTAACATAATGACAGGCGTCTGGTGTGTCTGGCGAAGTGCCTTCAATGTATCGATACCATTTTTCTTCGGCATCATCACATCAAGCAAAAGTAAATCAATGCTGTCGTCCAGAAGATCAAGCGCCTGTTCTCCATCATGGGCAACAATCACGTCGAAACCTTCCATCTCGAGCAGTTCCTTTAACAGGGACGTTAGCTCTCGGTCATCATCAACTAACAAGATTTTATTCATTCTTTAATTACCTCCGAGGCAGAAATTACGTCATCAGACGTCGCTAATCCATGACTTTACGTTGTTTTACACCCCCTGACGCATGTTTGCAGCCTGAATCGTAAACTCTCTATCGTTGAATCGCGACAGAAAGATTTTGGGAGCAAATGATGCGCATAGTTACCGTTGCCGTCATGGCCTCAACGCTGGCAGTCAGTTCACTAAGCCACGCTGCTGAAGTCGGTTCAGGCGATAACTGGCATCCGGGCGAAGAACTTGCGCAGCGCAGTACGCAGAGCCATATGTTCGACGGCATAAGTTTAACCGAACATCAGCGTCAGCAGATGCGAGATCTTATGCAACAGGCCCGGCACGAACAGCCTCCTGTTAATGTTAGCGAAGTGGAGACAATGCATCGCCTTGTCACCGCAGAAAATTTTGATGAAAACGCTGTGCGCGCTCAGGCAGAAAAAATGGCGAAAGAGCAGATCGCTCGCCAGGTTGAGATGGCTAAAGTCCGCAACCAAATGTATCACCTGTTAACGCCGGAGCAGCAAGCGGTTTTAAACGAGAAACATCAACAGCGAATGGAGCAGTTGCGCGACGTGACGCAATGGCAAAAAAGTTCATCGTTGAAGCTATTGAGTAGTAGCAACTCACGTTCCCAGTAGTAAACCCTGTTTTCCTTGCCATAGACACCATCCCTGTCTTCCCCCACATGATGTGGGGGTTTTTTTTATCCTCAATTTGCCTGTTGCTTAATGCATTGCAGATGATTTGCTTCCGTTATACTACCGTCAGTTGATAGCGGGAGTATTTATGAATCAATCTTATGGACGGCTGGTCAGCCGGGCGGCGATTGCTGCGACGGCGATGGCTTCGCTGCTATTGCTGATTAAAATTTTTGCATGGTGGTATACCGGTTCGGTGAGTATTCTCGCCGCGCTTGTCGACTCGTTGGTGGATATTGGTGCGTCACTGACCAATTTATTGGTGGTGCGTTATTCGTTGCAACCGGCGGATGACGAACATACTTTTGGTCATGGTAAAGCAGAATCCCTGGCTGCGTTGGCGCAAAGTATGTTTATCTCTGGTTCGGCGTTGTTTTTGTTTTTAACCGGGATCCAACATCTGATTTCACCGACGCCAATGAATGATCCAAGTGTCGGTATTATCGTCACAATTGTCGCGTTAGTTTGCACCATCGTTCTTGTCTCGTTTCAGCGTTGGGTGGTTCGCCGTACACAAAGTCAGGCGGTGCGTGCAGATATGCTCCATTATCAGTCTGATGTTATGATGAACGGCGCGATTTTGCTGGCACTTGCATTATCCTGGTACGGCTGGCATAGCGCAGATGCCCTGTTTGCTTTGGGTATTGGCATCTATATTTTATATAGTGCGTTACGCATGGGGTATGAGGCGGTACAGTCATTGCTGGATCGCGCGTTACCCGATGAGGAGCGGCAGGAAATTATTGATATCGTGACTTCCTGGCCGGGAGTAAGCGGCGCTCACGATCTTCGCACGCGGCAGTCAGGGCCGACTCGCTTTATTCAGATTCATTTGGAAATGGAAGACTCTCTGCCTCTGGTTCAGGCGCATATGGTGGCTGATCAGGTAGAGCAGGCTATTTTACGGCGTTTTCCAGGCTCGGATGTCATTATTCATCAGGACCCTTGTTCCGTCGTGCCCAGGGAAGGTAAACGGTTTGAGCTATCATAATGCTTGCGAAAAGAGAGCCAGACCCGCATTTTGTGTATAAATTACCGCCATTTGGCCTGACCTGAATCAATTCAGCAGGCAGTGGTTGTTATACTATCTGCATATTCGTTTGGTGTTCGATATGCAGAATCGACTTCCGGCAACAGATTTCATTTTGCATTCCAAAGTTCAGAGGTAGTCATGATTAAGAAAATCGGTGTGTTGACAAGTGGCGGTGATGCGCCTGGCATGAACGCAGCAATCCGTGGTGTCGTACGTGCGGCGCTGTCGGAAGGTCTGGAAGTCATGGGGATTTATGACGGCTATCTTGGCCTGTATGAAGACCGTATGGTTCAGCTTGACCGTTACAGTGTGTCTGACATGATCAACCGTGGTGGTACATTCCTCGGTTCTGCGCGCTTCCCTGAATTCCGCGACGAAAACATCCGCGCGGTGGCTATCGAAAACCTGAAAAAACGTGGCATCGATGCGCTGGTTGTTATCGGTGGTGACGGTTCCTACATGGGTGCAATGCGTCTGACCGAAATGGGTTTCCCATGCATTGGTCTGCCGGGCACCATCGACAACGATATCAAAGGTACTGACTACACCATCGGTTTCTTCACTGCACTGAGCACTGTTGTAGAAGCGATCGACCGTCTGCGTGATACATCTTCTTCTCACCAGCGTATTTCAGTGGTGGAAGTAATGGGTCGTTACTGTGGCGACCTGACTCTGGCTGCAGCAATCGCCGGTGGTTGTGAATTTGTTGTTGTACCGGAAGTCGAATTCAGCCGTGAAGATCTGGTAAACGAAATCAAAGCGGGTATTGCGAAAGGTAAGAAACACGCGATTGTGGCGATCACTGAACACATGTGCGATGTCGATGAACTGGCGCATTTCATCGAGAAAGAAACCGGTCGTGAAACTCGTGCAACCGTGCTGGGGCACATCCAGCGTGGTGGTTCTCCGGTGCCTTATGACCGTATTCTGGCTTCCCGTATGGGCGCATATGCGATTGATCTGCTGCTGGCAGGCTACGGTGGTCGTTGCGTAGGTATTCAGAACGAACAACTGGTTCACCATGACATCATCGACGCTATCGAAAACATGAAGCGTCCGTTCAAAGGTGATTGGCTGGACTGTGCGAAAAAACTGTATTAATGATATCGGGAAAAGGCAGCTTTCTTTTGCCTGAAACCGATGACAAAAGCAAAAATGCCTGATGCGCTTCGTTTATCAGGCCTATATGAATTCTGCAATTTATTGAATTTGCAAATTTTTGTAGGCCGGATAAGGCGGTTACGCCGCATCCGGCATGAACAAGCGTACATTGTCAGCAATTTGAGGCGGATTCATTCCGCCTTTTTTACTCCCCCATATATACCCTCAAGTTATATCCAATCTTTTTTTATTCTTTAATGTTTGATTCACGTTCTGGCACGCTTTGCTTATCACAACACAACATAAGAGAACCGGGCGATGAACAAGTGGGGCGTAGGGTTTACATTTTTGCTGGCGGCGACCAGCGTTATGGCAAAGGATATTCAGCTTCTTAACGTTTCGTATGATCCTACGCGCGAGTTGTACGAACAATACAACAAAGCGTTCAGTGCCCACTGGAAGCAGCAAACGGGCGATAACGTAGTGATTCGTCAGTCGCACGGCGGCTCAGGTAAACAGGCAACGTCGGTGATTAACGGCATAGATGCTGATGTAGTGACGCTGGCGCTGGCTTACGACGTGGATGCGATTGCTGAACGTGGTCGAATTGATAAAAACTGGATCAAACGTCTGCCGGATAACTCCGCGCCGTACACCTCCACCATTGTCTTCCTGGTGCGCAAGGGTAATCCGAAGCAAATCCATGACTGGAACGACCTGGTTAAGCCCGATATTTCAGTGATCACGCCTAACCCGAAAAGCTCTGGTGGCGCCCGCTGGAACTACCTGGCAGCGTGGGGATACGCGCTGCATCACAATAATAACGATCAAGCGAAAGCACAGGATTTCGTGCGGTCGTTGTATAAAAACGTTGAAGTTCTGGATTCCGGCGCGCGTGGCTCTACTAATACTTTCGTCGAACGTGGTATTGGTGATGTGCTGATAGCCTGGGAAAACGAAGCACTGCTGGCAACGAATGAATTGGGGAAAGATAAATTCGAAATCGTCACGCCGAGCGAGTCTATTCTCGCGGAACCGACGGTGTCGGTTGTCGATAAAGTGGCGGAGAAAAAAGGCACCAAAGAGATCGCAGAAGCCTACCTGAAATATCTCTATACCCCAGAAGGTCAGGAGATTGCAGCCAAAAACTATTACCGTCCGCGCGATCCGGAGATAGCGAAAAAATATGAAAACGCTTTTCCGAAGCTGAAATTGTTTACCATCGATGAAGAGTTTGGCGGCTGGACGAAGGCGCAAAAAGAGCATTTTTCTAACGGTGGTACGTTCGACCAAATCAGCAAACGTTAATTTTGTTGAAGGTAACCAGGCCCGGAGGCATCTTGCGACCGGGTTTTTTATTTGTCACGATTTTGCGTTACCCTTGCATCTCTTTGAGGTACAGGGAAAAAACGATGAAAAAAACGGTTATTTTCATTTTGGTGATGATAGTTATCGCCGTTGCTGCGGGTTTCGGCTACTGGAAATTTACCGGTGATTCGGAGGTATTACGTAAGATTGTCCTTGAGCAATGTTTGCCCAATCAGCAGCAAAACCAAAACCCTTCGCCATGTGTGGAGGTAAAACCTAATGCCGGGTATGTGGTTTTAAAAGACATTAACGGCCCACTGCAATATCTGTTGATGCCAACGTATCGTATTAACGGTACTGAAAGCCCTTTGTTGACCGATCCTTCAACGCCTAACTTCTTTTGGTTGGCCTGGCAGGCGCGTGATTTTATGAGCCAAAAATACGGTCAGCAGATTCCCGATCGTGCGGTATCTCTGGCGATTAACTCCCGCACCGGGCGCACGCAAAATCATTTTCATATTCATATTTCTTGTATTCGTCCAGATGTACGCGAACAACTGGATAACAATCTGGCGAACATCAGTAGTCGTTGGTTGCCGCTGCCGGGCGGATTACAGGGGCATGAATACCTGGCGCGTCGGGTAACTGAAAGCGAATTAGTACAACGTAGTCCGTTTATGATGTTAGCGGAAGAAGTGCCTGGGGCACGGGAACATATGGGAAGTTACGGGCTGGCGATGGTACGACAGAGTGATAACTCGTTTGTATTGCTGGCGACGCAACGAAATCTCCTGACGCTGAATCGTGCTTCAGCCGAGGAAATTCAGGATCATCAGTGTGAGATTTTGCGTTAAGGCGAGTTAAGTGCCGGATGTGATATCCGGCACCTGTCAGACTTAAGCCTGTTTAGCGGCTTCTGCAGCTTTAACGATCACTGCGAAGGCGTCGGCTTTCAGAGAAGCACCGCCAACCAGTGCGCCGTCGATGTCCGGCTGAGCGAACAGTTCGGCGGCGTTAGAGGCGTTTACAGAACCGCCGTACTGGATGATCACTTGTTCAGCGATGTTAGCGTCAACTTTAGCGATGTGATCACGGATGAATTTGTGAACAGCCTGAGCCTGCGCTGGAGTTGCAGATTTGCCAGTACCGATTGCCCATACGGGTTCGTAAGCGATTACTGCACCTTCGAATGCAGCAGCACCCTGAGTTTTCAGCACCGCGTCGATCTGACGTGCGCACACTTCTTCAGTTTTGCCCGCTTCGTTTTCAGCTTCGGTTTCACCGATGCACAGAACCGGAGTCAGACCCTGCTCTTTCAGCACAGCGAATTTTTTCGCGATCAGTTCGTCAGACTCTTTGTGGTAAGTACGACGTTCAGAGTGACCGATGATGATGTACTGTGCGCCGATGTCTTTCAGCATAGCGGCAGAGGTTTCACCGGTGAATGCGCCGGACAGGTTCAGATCCACGTTCTGCGCGCCCAGCATGATGTGGCTGCCTTCAGCTTCACGCTTCGCCATATCGATGTACATTTCCGGTGGTGCGATTGCAACCGCACAGCCAGCAACACCTGCCAGCTCTTTACGCAGGTTAGAAACCAGCTCGTGAACCATGTGGCGGCTGCCGTTCAGTTTCCAGTTACCCATCACTAAAGGATGTCGCATTTTAATTCTCCACGCTTATAAGCGAATAAAGGAAGATGGCCGCCCCGCAGGGCAGCAGGTCTGTGAAACAGTATAGAGATTCATCGGCACAAAGGCTTTGCTTTTTGTCATTTATTCAACCCTTCAAGCGATTCAGATAGCGCCAGCTTAATCGGTTCAACAGCGAAGGTTAGCCCTTTTTCGCCGTTGTCCGCGACAACATAGCGCAATGCGCCTTCTGTCTCGGTGTAATAACGTTTGTTTTTCCCCGCAGTAAGGAGTGATTGCAGCTTTTTTTGGCTCTGTGTTTTGGTCATCAGCGGGGTAAGCGTGCGGATCATTGCCGCCATGTATTCCTGGGCTTTTGCTTTAGCGGCTTTTTGCTCTGGTCCCTGGATTGGTAGCCAGGTAATTTGAATACTTTTGATTTTTAAAGTGCCGCGCTCCAGCGCCGTAGAGGCATACAAGTTCTCGTTAATTTTACTGGCGGCGCGAGTCAGGTTGGCTTTGTCGGGGCTGCTGTCGATGGCGCGAAATTCGTTCAGTGGCAGATTGGGATTCTGGCTGTTAAAGTCTTCTCGAAACTGGCTGATGGAGAGATCGAAAGTGGGGGCACCAGCCAGCAGGTAGGGCGCTGTCGTTGCCGTGCCAGGCGATTGTGCGTGCACCGTTGCACTAACGGATAACACAACAGATAAGAGAAAAAACAGTGAACACCCTGACTTCATCGGCAGTACCTTTTGTTATGACTGGGTTCGATTAAAACGATATCTGTCGCCCTTGTCAAAAGGGTAGAATCCTGGAAAAGACAACCATCAAGGAACTTACATGACCATACAGCAATGGTTATTCTCGTTTAAAGGGCGTATTGGACGCCGTGATTTCTGGATTTGGATTGGCCTCTGGATCGTTGGGATGCTGGTGCTTTTCTCACTGGCAGGTAAAAAATTACTCGATATCCAGACCGCCGCGTTTTGCCTTGTGTGCCTGTTATGGCCGACAGCGGCAGTGACGGTGAAACGGCTGCACGATCGCGGCCGTTCTGGCGCATGGGCATTTTTGATGATTGTAGCGTGGATGCTTCTGGCGGGTAACTGGGCGATTTTACCGGGCGTCTGGCAATGGGCGGTAGGGCGTTTTATTCCGACGTTGATTCTGGTGATGATGCTTATTGATCTTGGCGCATTTGTCGGCACGCAAAGCGCAAATAAATACGGAAAAGACACCCAGGACGTAAAGTATAAGTCCGAGAATAAATCAAGCCATTAGTCCTTAATATATCTCTTATTGCTATTTTTATCCGGGATCGTTATTTCCACGTTGCAAATGACGATGCCCGGAAAATCTTCTTCATTTCCTCATCTTAAGCAATATCAAAAAAAATGGTAATCCATAAGATCATTACTTGTTTGTTCTTCTCTTAACGGCGCATTATTCTTAAGTGGCAATCGACAGAGAGGCGAATATACAGAGGTGCCCTATGAAAGATGTCGTAGATAAATGCAGTACTAAAGGATGTGCGATTGATATCGGTACGGTTATTGATAACGATAACTGTACCAGCAAACTTTCGCGCTTTTTTGCCACCCGCGAAGAAGCAGAGTCCTTTATGACTAAACTGAAAGAGCTTGCTGCTGCCGCATCCTCTGCGGATGAAGGGGCCAGCGTGGCTTATAAGATTAAAGATCTGGAGGGGCAGGTTGAGCTTGATGCGGCCTTCACCTTCTCATGCCAGGCCGAGATGATTATTTTTGAGTTATCACTGCGTTCACTTGGTTAATGGAGTTAAACATGGCTTATAAACACATTGGCGTGGCAATTTCCGGGAATGAAGAAGATGCCTTACTGGTGAACAAAGCCCTGGATCTCGCCAGACATAACGATGCCCACCTGACGTTAATTCATATCGATGATGGCTTAAGCGAGTTGTATCCGGGTATCTACTTTCCGGCAACAGAAGATATTCTTCAACTGTTGAAAGATAAGTCGGATAACAAACTGTATAAACTGACGAAAAATATTCAGTGGCCGAAGACGAAACTGTGCATTGAGCGCGGAGAAATGCCAGAAACACTGCTGGAAATTATGCAAAAAGAGCAGTGCGACCTCCTTGTCTGTGGTCATCACCACTCGTTTATCAACCGTTTGATGCCAGCATATCGCGGAATGATCAATAAGTTGAATGCGGATCTACTCATCGTGCCGTTTATCGATAAGTAACCGCTTACCAGTAATGCTCCGCTGTCATGTGGCCCGGTCGACGACGTAAATGTTTCGTCATCTGCCGGGTCTCTTTCAGCAGTTGCTGCGTATCACGCACCATCTGCGGATTGCCACACAGCATCACATGGCTGGTCTCTTTGTTCATTGGCAGGCCAACCGCATTTTCCAGTTCACCACTTTCAATCAACGCCGGTATCCGGCCGGTAAGTGAACCCGCTACCGTTTCCCGGCTGACCACCGTCTGAATGCGCAGTTTTCCCTCGTAGCGTTTTTCCAGTTCCTGCATAAGAGGCAAATAACTTAAGTCGGCGGCATAACGTGCGGCGTGAACCAGTACCAGATTTTTGAAGCGATCTAAATCTTTGCCCAATTGTAGAATCGATAAATAGGGGCCAATCGCCGTACCGGTCGCCAGCATCCAAAGTGTTTCGCAATCCGGCACTTCATCCAGCACAAAGAACCCTGCCGCCTCGCTAACGACCTGCACTTCGTCACCCGGTTTTAGCGCCGCCAGTCGCGGGCTTAATTTGCCATCGGGGACGGTGACCAGATAAAACTCCAGATCGGGATTGTCGGGCGAGTTCACATAGGAGTAGGCACGCTGAACGCGTTCGCCATCAATTTCAAGGCCAAGTTTGGTGAATTGCCCGGCGGTAAACGGAAGCACGGGAGCGTGAACGGTGAGACTAAACAGGGCGTCGGTCCAGTTCTGCACTTTAGTGACTTTGCCTGTTACCCAATCAGCCATGTTTCTCTCCTGTTTTGATTGACTTGCCTTATCTTCGTTCTCCGAACAAAAAAATTCCAGTCCCGAAGGACTGGAAGGCTCAATCGATCAAATCGATCAGAGAATATGCACCTGCATTTCCGGGTCTTTACGATCCAGATAATGAATCGACTGAATGCGACGAATGGTACGTGATTTACCACGGATCAGCAGCGTTTCAGTGGTGGCAATATTGCCTTTGCGGCTAATCCCTTCCAGCAGATCGCCTTTGGTGATGCCGGTGGCAGAGAAGATGACGTTATCGCTACGCGCCATATCGCCCAGACGCAGCACTTTACCGGCTTCAATACCCATTGCTTTGCAGCGTGCCAGTTCCTGTTCGCCAATGCGGCGATTTTCCAGGTTATCACCTTTGACATCATGGCGTGCCAGCAGACGGCCGTTCATATCGCCATCTAATGCACGGATCACCGCCGCAGAAACCACACCTTCTGGCGCACCGCCAATGCCGTACAGCACATCAACTTCGCTATCCGGCATACAGGTAAGAATGGAGGCGGCGACGTCGCCATCCGGAATAGCAAACACGCGCACGCCGAGTTGTTGCATTTCTGCGATAACCGCGTCGTGGCGTGGTTTCGCCAGAATCGTTACCGTCAGTTCGCTTAACGGTTTGCCGAGTGCCGTTGCAACATTGCGCAGGTTATCCGCCAGCGGCAGATTCAGGTCGATGACGCCTTTGGCACCAGGTCCGACGATCAACTTCTCCATATACATATCCGGCGCATTGAGGAAGCAGCCTTTATCGCCTACAGCCAGCACCGCCAGCGCGTTAGCCTGGCCCATCGCTGTCATTCGCGTACCTTCAATCGGATCCACAGCAATATCCACCGCATCGCCGCGACCAGTACCGACTTTTTCACCAATGTAGAGCATCGGCGCTTCGTCGATTTCACCTTCACCAATGACGATGGTACCGTCAATGTTGACCTGGTTGAGCATAATACGCATGGCATTTACTGCCGCACCGTCAGCGGTATTTTTATCGCCGCGTCCTAACCATTTGTAGCCAGCCAGCGCCGCAGATTCAGTGACGCGGGAAAATTCGATGGCAAGTTCTCGTCTCATAGCAAACTCTAAGCAGTAAGGAATGGCGCGAAGTGTAGCACAGGGGAGGGGGCGGATTATTGATGTGTGCGGGGATTGCCCCCGCACGGAGCCATAGTCTGCGACATGCCGGATGCGGCGTGAACGCCTTATCCGGCCTACACAAAATGGCATCGGTTCGTAGGCCTGATAAGACGCGTCAGCGTCGCATCAGGCAATCAGCATCAGGCAATCGGTCAGATGCCTGACATTACTCCTCGTGTTCTTCCCACGCCATCGCACGTTTAACCGCTTTTTTCCAGCCTGCGTAACGGTAATTACGCTCGGTAGTTTCGATGCCTGGACGGAACTCGCGTTCAATCACCGCTTTCTCTTGCAGTTCGTCGAGATTTTGCCAGAAGCCAACCGCCAGACCGGCGAGATACGCCGCACCTAAGGCGGTAACTTCGCGAACTTCCGGACGCTCAACGCGAGTGCCAAGAATGTCCGACTGGAACTGCATCAGGAAGTTATTCGCCACCGCGCCGCCGTCCACGCGCAGGGCGTGCAGGCGAATACCGGAGTCAGCCTGCATTGCTTCCAGCACATCGCGCGTCTGATAGGCAATGGATTCCAGTGTCGCGCGGATAATGTGATTAGCGTTCACGCCACGAGTCAAACCGAAAATCGCCCCGCGTGCATACGGATCCCAGTACGGTGCGCCCAAGCCGGTAAAGGCCGGAACGACATATACACCGTTGGTGTTTTGTACTTTGGTCGCAAAATATTCGGAATCGTCGGCGTCGCTAATCAACTTCATTTCATCACGCAGCCACTGAATGGATGCCCCCGCCATAAACACCGCACCTTCCAGCGCATAGTTCACTTCCCCGCCTGGGCCACAGGCGATGGTGGTCAGCAGGCCGTTTTCTGATTTCACCGCTTTATCGCCGGTGTTCATCAGCATAAAGCAGCCGGTGCCGTAGGTATTCTTCGCCATCCCTTCTTTCACGCACAACTGACCGAATAGCGCCGCCTGCTGATCACCCGCGATCCCAGCGATCGGAATACGAGTGCCGCCTTTGCCGCCAATGTTGGTCTGGCCGTACACTTCAGAAGAGCGACGCACTTCTGGCAGCATCTCGCGCGGGATATCCAGCGCGTCGAGCATTTTGTCGTCCCAGTCCAGAGTATGGATGTTGAATAACATGGTACGGGATGCGTTGGTGTAATCGGTCACGTGAACGCGGCCCTGAGTCATTTTCCAGATAAGCCACGTATCAACCGTACCAAACAGCAATTCACCACGACGCGCACGCTCGCGAGAGCCTTCCACATGGTCGAGGATCCACTTCACTTTGGTGCCAGAAAAGTACGGGTCAATCACCAGACCGGTATTGCTGCGGATATAATCTTCTAAACCGTCACGTTTTAAATGCTCGCAGATCTCGGCGGTACGACGGCACTGCCAGACGATGGCGTTATAGATCGGTTTGCCGGTTTCTTTTTCCCAGACGATAGTGGTTTCACGCTGGTTAGTAATACCAATAGCTGCAATTTGATCGGAACTGATATCGGCTTTCGCCAGCACTTCCACCAGCGTGGAGCTTTGGGTGGCCCAGATTTCCATTGGGTCGTGTTCTACCCAGCCTGGTTTTGGGTAGATTTGCTCAAATTCGCGCTGTGAGACGCTAATGATATTGGCATCGTGATCCATCACGACTGCGCGGGAGCTGGTTGTGCCCTGGTCGAGTGCAACGATATATTTTTTTTCAGTCATGTTTAATTGTCCCGTAGTCACATTACAGTGAAGCTTTTTGTTCTGAAGGAGTTGTGATCTCCTTTTCTTCCACAACACAGATATCGCAAGGCAAATGGCGGCCAATCAGTTTGCGGTAGGCAAATGCACCTACAATCGCACCGACGATAGGGCCAAAAAGCGGCACCAGGAAGTAAGGAATGTCTCTGCCGCCGGTAAAGGCGACATTGCCCCAGCCCGCCAGCCAGGCAAAGGCTTTCGGACCGATGTCACGCGCTGGGTTCATGGCAAAGCCCGTCAATGGACCCATAGATGCGCCAATAACCGCAATCAGTAGACCAATCAACAACGGTGCCAACGGCCCACGTGGTACACCGTTGCCATCGTCCGTTAACGCCAGGATCAGCCCCATCAGAATAGCGGTAATCACCATCTCAACTGCGAAGGCCTGCACAAAATTGATATGAGGATTAGGGTAAGTAGAGAAAGTACCTGCCAGATCAACACTTTCAACGCTGCCGCGAACAATGTGATGAGTCTGCTCGAAGTCGAAAAATAAATTGTAGTAAAGCCCGTAAACTAAAGCCGCAGCACAGAAAGCGCCGGCAACTTGTGAAACGATAAAAGGAATAACTTTGCGCTTGTCGAAACAGGCAAACAGCCACAATGCAATGGTAACAGCGGGATTAAGATGCGCGCCGGAAACCCCTGCGGTCAGGTAGATGGCCATTGCCACCCCCAGTCCCCAAATGACACTGATTTCCCACTGACCAAAAGACGCACCAGCGACTTTTAGTGCTGCAACGCAACCCACACCGAAAAAAATCAACAACCCGGTACCGAGGAATTCAGCAATGCACTGGCCTTTCAAGGTTGATGTTTGACTCATAATCGGATCCTGAAGAGTTAATGTTTGTTGTATGCGTGAAAGTCACGGACCTCCACGATGCTTGTAGGCATGCTGTAAACTTATCGTTAACGAGCAAAAACGAGAAATATCGAACTTAAAATGTGTGTGCTTCGTCATAAAATGAGCGTTATCGCGCCATTTATTCCATCTGATTGTACATGATGCATGTTTGTTAGATCATTCGCGCAACAAATTTATTAACATTTTCGATTGGTGTGGATTATGTCACCAGGAGAAGGATGAAAAGTGTGGCAAACCGTAATCTGCAAGGCGTGCCTCTGGACAGCGATGGCGCGGCTTCATACAATCGGAGCTAACTAAAGTGCGCTCGTATTTATTAAGGCGTCACCGATAATCGGGACGAGGATTTTTATCCATCAACGCCTTGCAATTCAGGAGAGGTATGACAATGTCATTAGAAGTGTTTGAGAAACTGGAAGCAAAAGTACAGCAGGCGATTGATACCATCACTCTGTTGCAGATGGAAATCGAAGAGCTGAAAGAAAAAAATAACTCACTGTCGCAGGAAGTTCAGAATGCCCAGCATCAGCGCGAAGAACTGGAGCGTGAGAACAACCATCTGAAAGAACAGCAGAACGGCTGGCAGGAACGTCTGCAGGCCCTGCTGGGTCGCATGGAAGAGGTTTAATCTCTTCCACGCAGAGGCGCCGCAAGGCGCCTTATTTTTTACTTCACTGTATTTTTAGCAGACAACATAATCTCCATCGCCTGTTGGCGATATTTATCTGCCGTATCTGGCTCCATTAATGCAATGATCCCCACAGCCCTGGGGGTGTCTTCAAGATAAACACTGATGGTTCTTTTCTGCTGACCATCAAAATTTATCAACACATCCTGATACTTACAGGTGAAATGTTTGGCATTACAATCATGAAACTGGAAGGTTTCTTCATTGTATTGATCCTTGAGATTGTCTCGCTGCATCTTCTTTAACTCTTCCAGCGAGTCATCGGCGCTACGTCCTGCGGGCAGGCGGAAAGCCGAAATAAAGACGCTATTATCTTCACTTCTTATATCAATGGTTTTATCAGTACTAATAGAAACCGTATTCCAGTGTCGGTTTGGGACAGTCACGGAAATAGCTGCCTTCTCAAACGTATAGTGCCACGGGGTGAACAGACGAAACGTATTGCCGACGTTGGATAAAAGCAGGACTCCCAATACCCAACAGCACCCGCGAGTAAAACTGGCGAAGTTACGCGTTTTTTTAGTGAATGTGCACAGAATACCTGACACAAGCACGGGAAGTAATAACGGCCCAAGAAGTACTGAACCGATATACTCGCCAACCATCCCAGGATCTCCAGTAAGCAAGTTACTGTGCTGAAGATGACTAAGAAAAACAGTTATTATCCATAGTATTAATAAGATAACGTATCTCATATCAATCCATTATTATTAACATGCACATCAGATCATTGACGAGCAGAAAGCATCATTTTCATTACTTCTTCTTGATATTCGTCCAAATAATCTGGGTCGATAGCTGCGACCAGTTGTATCAAATTAGTGTTATCCAGTAGGGTCATGAAAATAGCATGTCTTACTTTGCCATCACTCATTGTTTGCACTCCTTCCTGATAAGCGCAGGCAAATCCCTGAACATCACAAACATGCATTTTTGCAGTTCCGTTTTGAGTCGCGGTAAGTTCCTCGATTGAATGCACACCGAGTTCATTTTGTGAGAAGGCAACAATAGCTAAAATAGCATGGGCATCCCGGGTCACCAGGGTTGGTCCTTGTTTTACTATATTGGCAACCCACTGTTTGCTCGGAACCGTGACGGTGATACCTGGCTCCGGGAAAGTATAATCCCATATGCTGTGTCGTTCCCACACCGTATAGCTGCTATAGATAAGAAATAATCCCATTAACCAACAAGTGCCGCGAATAAAGCTGCGGCTGCTTCTTTTTTTTATCGTTATACAGATGATTGTGGCGATAATAAATGATAAGGCAAGTGGGTTAAAAAATACGTTAGCAAAATATAAAATCATTTCACCCGCGTTGCCAGATAAAAGAAATTTGTAGCGGAAATGGTTAACGGCTATAAGTAATAAATATATAAATAAAAGAATAATATTCTGCATGAATACGTCCATGTATAAAAAAGGGGAATTTAATTCCCCTTTTAACGCATGGCAGATACTTATTCAATATCCAGCGGATCTTCTGAAAGAATAATCCCGGTATTGTCGGCATAAAGATGGTCGCCGGAGAAGAAGGTGACGCCGCCAAAATTGACGCGGACATCGCTTTCACCAATGCCTTCGCCAGCGGCACCGACCGGAATTGCGGCCATCGCCTGGATGCCGATATCCAGCTCTTCCAGATCATCTACCTGGCGCACTGCACCATAAATGACCAGGCCTTCCCATTCATTTTGTACCGCCAGACGCGCCAGTTCAGCATCGACCAGTGCGCGACGAACAGAACCACCGCCATCGACGACAAGAACACGACCACGGCCATTCTGTTCGAGCAGATCGTACAGCAACCCGTTGTCCTCGAAACATTTTACCGTGATGATTTGTCCGCCAAACGACGCCCGTCCACCAAAGTTGGAGAACAGCGGTTCCACGACGTTGACATCTTCTTGATAGATGTCACAAAGCTCGGAAGTATCGTATTTCATAGGCTTAACATTCAGTTGCTGCGAGAATTTTCAGTATATCGCGCTATGTGGGTTGTTGGCAAAATCATCAATTGTTAATTGATATTTGTCAGTTATGCTGCCCACTGGCTTAGGAATATCCCCAAAACAAACAGCAGGTTAGTCAGTAATGCCCCTTTAACAGTGCGTTCCAGCATCGGACGCATCGCCACCGGGTCCATTTCACGCATCACATAACGGGTTTGTTTCACTAACAACGGTGCCGCCAGCAGGAACAGCCAACCCCACAGGCTATGCAGCGAAAAGAGATTAAACAGTGCCAGGCACACCAGTGACCCCATCAGCAGACAGGCATGGTAACGGCGTGCGTTCACTTCACCTAAGCGTACAGCCAGCGTGTTCTTGCCATTCTCGCGGTCGCTATTGATATCACGCAGATTATTAATGTTCAGTACCGCAGTAGCCAGCAGGCCACATGCTGTAGCCGGAAGGATCAACGCCGGAATCAGGGTATGCGCCTGCAAATACCAGCTCCCCATCACGCTTAACCAACCAAAGAACACCAGTACGGAAATATCGCCAAGGCCAATATAACCATAAGGACGATTGCCCACGGTGTAGGTGATAGCGGCAATGATCGACAACCCGCCAAGAATCAGGAAACCGACAAAATCGGCCAGCGTATGGCACGCCACTGCAACCAGTGCCAGCCCGGAGAGACAGATGAGCACGACGGTAATAATGAGCGCCCGTTTCATCTCTTGCTGGGTAATGACCCCTTTTTGCATCCCGCGTAGTGGTCCGATACGGTCAGGTTTGTCGCTGCCTTTAACGGCATCACCGTAATCATTGGCGAGGTTAGAGAGGATCTGTAACAGCCCGGCGGTAATCAGTGCCAGCAGAGCGACCAGCGGATCGAAGTGACCTTGCCACCATGCCAGCGCCGTCCCGACGATAATTGCAGCAAAGGCGAGGGGGAGGGTTTTAGGTCGTAAACTTTCCAGCCACGCCTGAGTTCGGCTAATTTGTTGTTCAGTCATAATACGCGCCAATAAAAATGGGGCCTTTCAGCCCCATCAAACAATGATGAAAATGATTGAACGCGATTATAGGATAAAACGGCTCAGATCTTCATCTGCCACCAACGCATCCAGATGTTTGCTCACATAATCTGCGTCAATGATGATAGTTTGACCGCTTAAATCGCTGGCGTCGTAGGAGATCTCCTCCATCAAACGCTCCAGAACGGTATGTAAACGACGTGCACCGATGTTTTCGGTAGATTCGTTCACCTGCCATGCGGCTTCCGCGATGCGCTTAATACCGGAGTCGGTGAACTCAATGTTTACGCCTTCAGTCGCCATCAGTGCTTTGTACTGCACGGTGATAGAGGCATTCGGTTCGGTCAGAATACGCTCGAAGTCGCTGGTGGTCAGTGCCTGCAGCTCAACGCGGATCGGCAGACGACCTTGCAGTTCCGGGATCAGGTCAGACGGTTTAGCAATCTGGAACGCACCAGAAGCGATAAACAGAATGTGGTCAGTTTTGACCATCCCGTGTTTAGTGGAAACGGTGCAACCTTCTACCAGTGGTAGCAGGTCGCGCTGAACGCCTTCACGAGAAACATCCGGACCGGAAGATTCGCCGCGCTTACAGATTTTGTCGATTTCGTCGATAAACACGATCCCGTGTTGTTCAACGGCATCGATAGCGTCTTGCTTCAGCTCTTCCGGGTTCACCAGTTTCGCCGCTTCTTCTTCAATCAGCAGCTTCATGGCGTCTTTGATTTTCAGCTTACGCGCTTTTTGCTTCTGACCACCCAGGTTCTGGAACATAGACTGCAACTGGCTGGTCATCTCTTCCATTCCCGGAGGTGCCATAATTTCAACACCCATCGGTGCTGCGGCAAGATCGATCTCGATTTCTTTGTCATCGAGCTGGCCTTCACGCAGTTTTTTGCGGAATGCCTGACGTGCTGCAGACGGTTCCTGCTGCTGTTCGGTCTGTCCCCAGTTGTTTTTGGCCGGAGGGATTAGCACGTCGAGAATGCGCTCTTCTGCCAGTTCTTCAGCGCGATAACGGTTTTTCTCGATAGCCTGGACGCGTACCATTTTCACGGCGGCATCGGTCAGATCGCGAATAATAGAATCCACTTCCTTACCGACATAGCCCACTTCGGTGAATTTGGTGGCTTCAACTTTGATGAACGGCGCATTCGCCAGCTTCGCCAGACGACGGGCGATTTCAGTTTTACCGACGCCGGTCGGGCCGATCATCAGGATGTTTTTTGGGGTCACTTCATGGCGCAGCTCTTCGTTGAGCTGCATGCGACGCCAGCGGTTACGCAGTGCAATCGCCACAGAACGCTTAGCGTTATCCTGGCCGATGATGTGCTTATCCAGTTCGCTGACGATTTCGCGTGGGGTCATTTCAGACATGGGAGATCCTTACGCTTTGTAGCTTAATTCTTCGATGGTGTGGAAATGGTTGGTATAGATGCAAATGTCGCCTGCAATATCCAACGCCTTTTCAGCAATTTCACGGGCGCTAAGTTCAGTGTTTTCTAACAGCGCGCGCGCCGCCGCCTGGGCGTAAGGGCCGCCGGAACCGATAGCAATAAGATCGTTTTCTGGCTGCACAACGTCACCGTTACCGGTGATGATAAGCGATGCAGTTTCGTCCGCGACCGCCAGCAGTGCTTCAAGTTTGCGCAACATGCGATCGGTACGCCAGTCTTTTGCCAGTTCAACGGCAGCTTTAACCAGATGGCCCTGATGCATTTCCAGCTTACGTTCAAACAGTTCGAACAGCGTAAAAGCATCCGCAGTACCGCCCGCAAAGCCCGCGATGACTTTGTCGTTGTACAGACGGCGGACCTTTTTCACGTTGCCTTTCATTACGGTATTGCCCAACGTGGCCTGGCCATCACCAGCGATGACCACATGGCCGTTACGGCGTACGCTTACTATAGTTGTCACGAGCTGACCCCTTGGTTACGAATACAGAGTACAAACCCCGTACAAAAGTACGGGGCATAATGCAATTATAGATGGGGGAGATTTTGAGGGTTTCAACCCCCGGTGGCGAGCCGAATACAGTTTGTGTGACCCGCCATCTTCAAACGATTGAGGGTGTTGTCTGCGTTTTCTTTGCCTTTCACCGGGCCAATGACCACACGATTCCAGCCATTGTTGGTGGTAATTTTCGAGTCAAAACCTTCGAACGCCAGTTGAGCACGCACCGTCTCTGCCTGTTCCGCGCCTCTGAACGAACCGCACTGTACCATCCAGCGGCGTTCATCTTTTTTCTCTGCCGTCGGTTTTGGCGCGTCTGCGGCACGAGCAACGGGCGCAGCCTGCTGTGGTTTCGGCTGTGCAGCAGTATGCGCAGGCGTTTGCAGCAGATCCTGGTACGGTTGCTGAGTGGACGCAGGTTTAGACTGCCGCGGCTGAGACTGTACTGGCGCGGCTTGCGCAGTACGTGTCTGTTGCTGCCAGCTTTGTTCTGTCGCACGTGGCTGCTGGGCCAGACGTTGCTGTTCTGCTAACTGCTGCGCCTGACGCTGGCGTTGTAGCGTTTGCTGGCGCTGTTCCGGCGTCTGCTCATTCCACGGAACTTCAATTAGCTGCGTTGGCTGCTGGCGCATATCGGCCTGCATTTGCTCAAGAAGCTGGCGCTGTTCCGGTGTCAGTTGTTCCGGCGTTTTCACTTCACCACCGGCAGAAGGTTCTGTTGGCGCACGCACACCAGGCTGGCGACTTTCCAGCTCTTTTATGTAACGCCAGCGTTCTTCCGGTTTCGGAGGTAGTCCATTTCCGGTCACTTTCTGGCTTTGCAGCGTCTCGGACTCTTCTTTCTTGTGATGCGTAATGAAGTACAGACCACCGATAAAGGTCACAAGAACGGCGGCAGCAATAGCGACCATTGCGGGAGAAACCGCAGGCAGATTTCGTTGCTTTTTCCGTGAGGTGCTCTTTTTTCGCCGCGAAGGTGCCGGTTGGCTGCGGCGTACATAATCTCGTTGTGCCACTATCGTTTCGCTGTATTTATTCGTTCGTCAGCCCGCCATGTTACTTAAGCGGCGGGCCTTTGACCAGTCACGGAAGTCTTAAAGGTTTACTTTAAGTCAATGTGCGCGTCGATCCCCGGATAATAAGCTCGCAGTCCATTAAACGTGAGCCACTGCCGACCGTTTGCCCTTGCATTTGATCAAGCAATAACAGCATAGCTTCCCGACCGATTTCGTAACGCGGCTGCGCAATGGTTGTCAGCGGCGGATCACAGAATTGCGTCAGGTCGATGTTATCAAAACCGATGATGGAAAGGTCGTCAGGGATTTTCAGCCCCTGACGTTTGGCCTGTGAAAGTGCGCCGAGCGCCATCACATCGCTATGACAGAAGACGGCAGTAGGCGGCTGCGGAAGGTCGAGCAACTGTTGCATGGCCTTACTTCCGGCTTCGAAGGTGAAATCGCCTCGGGCGATATATTGCGGATCAACCATAATTCCGCAGCGACGCAGCGCCTGAACGTAGCCTTGCAGGCGATAGTGACACAGCGGCATCTCTTCTGGACCAGCAATACAGCCAATCCGTTTATGTCCCTGTTCATACAGGTAATTTACCGCATCGAATGCCGCGGTCAGGTTGTCGATATGAACCGTCGGCAGCTCCAGCTCCGGCGCAAATTCGTTCGCCATCACCATAGGCGGCAGATTACGTTGCTCCTCTATGCTGGCATCAAACGGCAGCCTTGAACCCAGCAGCAACATGCCATCAATTTGCTTGGTGATGATTAAATCGATAAAGGTTTTTTCCTGCTGATTTTGATGTGCGCAGTCACCAATCAGCACCAGATATCCGTGACTTGCCGCCGTAATTTCGATACCGCGAATAATTTCGCTAAAGAAGGGATCACAGATATCCGGGACAATTACCAGAACTGTACGGGACTCATTACGCTTAACGTTACGTCCCATTGGCTGTGGTAAATAACCCACTTCCCGAGCGGCTTTTTCAACCCGATTACGAGTGGCCAGGGAGACTTTATCGGGATTCATCAATGCTCGGGAAACGGTCGCTGTAGAGACTTTTGCTTTCAGGGCAACGTCTTTCATGGTTGCGGCAGTTTCCTGCTTCTTCTTCGCTTTCACACTCACTCCTCGCCTGGCACGTCAGGCGTACTACATCCATGTTTACTTCATATCGGCAACATTTTTAGCAGATAGTGCGTGAAAACGGTTACAGAATTTTCATGAAAAGTGTGATGAATATTTAATTTTTCGATCCGCCTCGCATCGTGAGCGGTTTAGCCTTCAATGGGATCGACATCCAGCACCCATTTCACTTTTCGTGAATCCGGTATTGTGTTGATAAGCGCCAGAGTGCCATTAATGATGTGCTGCAAGCGCACGCGGGAAGGGTGTTGCAACAAGATCTGCCAGCGCCAGCGACCGCCTCGTTTGGGTGCCAGTGCCGGAACCGGGCCGAGAACCCACAGTTTGTCATCCGCCAGCGGACTGGAGAGGATCAGATTGCGCAACTGCTGCAGGAACAGCGGTGCGTGCTGATTATTATGATCTTCTGCGCGCACAATCACATGGCTGGTCCACGGTGGCAGTTGCATCATTCGCCGTTCGGCCAGCGCCTGTTCGGCAAAGGCGTCGTAGCCTTTATAGAGCAACGTTTGCAACAGAGGATGTTCCGGATGGTGTGTTTGCAGCACCACCTCACCCTGTTTACCTGCACGCCCCGCACGACCAGCGACCTGAGTGTAAAGCTGGGCAAAACGTTCTGCTGAGCGAAAATCGGCAGAAAATAGCGCGCCATCGACGTCCAGTAACGCCACAAGCGTGACATCCGGAAAGTGGTGACCTTTCGCCAGCATTTGCGTACCAATCAAAATCCTCGCGCCACCGCGATGCACTTCCGCCAGTTGCTGCTCCAGCGCGCCTTTACGGCTGGTGGTGTCGCGGTCGATACGTGAAATGGCTACACCAGGGAACATCGGCGCAAGCGTCTGTTCAAGCTGCTCAGTGCCCAGCCCCACCGGCATCAGGTGCGTAGAGCCGCAGGACGGACACTGGCGCGGCACCGGGCGCTGGCTATCGCAATGGTGGCAGCGCAGATGTTGCTGTGCCTGATGCAGCGTGTAGTAGTGATCGCAACGTGGGCATTCGGCAATCCAGCCGCAGTCGTGGCACAGCAGCGCAGGCGCAAAACCACGGCGATTAAGAAAGAGAATAACCTGGTTGTCGGCCTGTAAATGCTGGCGCATACGACTGATTAACGCTGGAGCCAGCCCTGCCTGCACCTTCTGACCTTTTAAATCCAGCACGTGTTGAATTGCCGGACGCGCATTACCCGCCCGACGTGTCAGGCGCAGCAGGCGATATTTTTTCTGTTGCACGTTGCATAGCGTTTCCAGTGCAGGCGTTGCCGAACCGAGAATGATCGGGATTTGCTCGCTGTGCGCGCGATATACCGCCAGGTCGCGGGCATGATAGCGCCAGCCTTCCTGCTGCTTGTAGGAACTGTCATGCTCTTCGTCGATGACAATCACGCCGAGATTTTTAAATGGCGTAAACAGTGCGGAACGCGTACCAATCACAATCGCTGCTTCGCCATTTTTCGCTTTCAGCCACGCCGAAAGGCGTTCGCTGTCGTTCAGACCAGAATGCAGAACTTCCACGGGGGCGTTAAATCGTTCACGAAAACGGGCGATAGTTTGCGGTGTCAGGCCGATTTCCGGCACCATTACCAGCGCCTGCTTGCCCTGGCTGAGAACGTTTTCCAGCACGCTTAAATAGACTTCCGTTTTACCGGAACCGGTGACGCCCGCCAGCAGCCAGGCAGAAAAAGAATCGGCCGCGCTATGAATTGCGCCAACGGCGGTGGCTTGTTCAGTATTCAGCCGCAGACGTTCGCCAGAAACGGCATAGCCCGTTCGCCAGTCGCTAAATTCTGGCGTTTCGCTTGCCAGTTCACACAAACCTTTTTTGCGCAGCGCCTGTAGTGCGGCATCATTAAATTCGAGAGTGGCGACCTGGTCGCGCCAGATTTTCCCTTGCCGCAATGCTGCCAGCGCTTGCTGCTGTTTTGGCGAACGTTTCAGGCTGTTGATATCCACCGCCTGACCCTGCTCGGTGGCAAACCAGTACCACATTGGCGTGTTCGCCGCAGGTCGCCCCTGGCGCAGTAAAATCGGCAAGGCATGAAATAACACATCGCCAATCGGATGATGATAGTAATCCGCCGCCCATAGCAGTAATCGCCAGACGGAGTGAGTAAACACCGGCTCACTGTCCAGCACTTCTCCCACCGCTTTCAGTTCGTTGAGTGGCAACTCGCTGACGTCGCTAACCGACACCACAATCCCGATGCGTTCTTGCTGTTTGCCAAACGGCACGCGCACGCGACACCCGGCTTTAACCGTCATGCCTTCAGGCAGCAGATAGTCAAAGGTACGAGGGAGCGGAACGGGCAAGGCAACGTGGGCAACGGGCATAGCATCATCCTGACTTGAAATTCGGTGGAACAGTATACACATTGCCGTAGAGGAGTGCGGATCAGTTTGCATACGCTGGTTAATTTCTGTATGATTCGGCGCCTTTGATACGAAATGATCGTATTGAAACTATACTTTAAACATCGCGTGGTGTCTGGCGTTAGGGCTGGAAGAGCGACGCGGCCTTAAACCGAGGTTTTCCCATGAAAAAAGATATTCACCCGAAATACGAAGAAATTACTGCTAGCTGCTCTTGCGGTAACGTAATGAAAATCCGCTCCACCGTTGGTCATGACCTGAACCTCGACGTGTGCAGCAAGTGCCACCCGTTCTTCACTGGCAAACAGCGTGATGTTGCTACCGGTGGCCGTGTTGATCGCTTCAACAAGCGTTTCAGCATCCCGGGCAGCAAATAAGACCGGATTTCCGAAAAAAGCGCCGCACGGCGCTTTTTTTGTGCCTGAAAACTTTCATCAGCAACATAACTCATTGAGTTTGTGTTTTTTTATCTTTTCTTTCATCGCGAAAATCCATTTTATCGATACCGTATTTTTTCATGCGCAAATACAGCTTTTTTCTGGGTATCTGAAAGTAATCTGCAACGTCGTTTATACGACCCTGGTGGAAGTTGAGAGCATCAATAATTATTTGTCTTTCATAACTTTCTACTCGTTCATCCAGCGGTGCTGGATCAGTCTCCATCATCTGCAAATTGACCGAATCGTCCAGCATTAAAACACCTACTGCAACCAGTTCTGCTGCATTCACCAACTCAATGATATTACCCGGCCAGGCACGCGCCATCAGCCGTTTATAAAACGTTTTTCCCAGCAACGGCTGTTGGCGATTTAATCGTTTACAGGTGAGTGTCAGATAATGGTGAAAAATAGGTTCAATATCCCCCGGTCGTTGGCTTAGTGGTGGGCATTCAATGTGGGTGAGTGAAAAAAGAAAATACAATGCGGGAATGATTTTCTGTGCGGCGGCCAGTTCAGCCAGAGGGCTTTGATTAACAACCATCAGACGAAACGATCGATCCTGTGGGCGTTCCTGGAGTTGAATCAAGAGACGCTGATTTTCTTGTGTTAAATGTTCAAGTTCTTTTAATAACAGCGTGCCACCTTCTGCCTCTTTCACCCATTCTTCCAACGGTTGCTGACTATTAGCGCTGAGTGTGCGTTCAATTAAAGGTCTTTCTTTGCGAGAACTAAATTGATGAAGATAATGAGCAGCTAATGTTCTCCCTGTACCCGGTTCGCCGTAAAAACAGACGGGAAGATCGGTTTCTGCCAGCGTTTCAAGTTGTTGGCGTGTCTGGCGGATCCAGCCGCTGTTACCGATTAAGTGTCGATTAAACTGAGTGTGTCGCCATTTTTTTTGTTCCAGATAAGCTTCACGCTCTGCCAGTGCTTTTTCGATAAGTGATAGAAATTGTTCCGGATTGACCGGTTTTTGCAGGAAATCCCACGCTCCCTTTTTTACCGCTTCAACGGCCATAGGAACATCGCCATGACCGGTGATCATCAGAATAGGAAGATTAGGGTCGATCAGCGTTATTTTTTCCAGCAGCGTAATGCCTGAAATATCTGGCATGCAAACGTCGCACACAACGATGCCTTCCCAGGTATTTTGCAGCAATTGTAGGGCCTCTGAAGGGTTGCTACAGGTACATACTACATAACCCTCTTGCTGTAAGAGAGCGCTGTAGGCTTGCAGAACATCATTATCGTCATCAATTAACAGTATTGTTGGGTGAGTGTCTGTCATGCTTAAAGCTTCCTGAAACGTAGAATAACCAGCGCATGGTGGTCGAGAGTAGACGCGATATGTAACTCTCCCTGGCACTGACGCATAATAGAATGACTAATCGAAAGGCCAATACCCAAACCTACAGCTTTGTCAGTGGTAAAAGGTGTTAATAGTCGATCAGCCAGAAGCACAGGCCAGCCTTTTCCATTGTCAGCAATATATAGCGTTACAGTGGTGGCTTCTTCTTCAAAGTTAATGGTTATTGTGGGCGGTTCTTCCAGACAGGCTTCCAGGGCATTGGTAAATAAATTAACTAAAACTTGTTGAATTAAAACATCATCGCCATACACAGCAGGGAAATGATCCGGGTAGTGAAGAGAGGCTTTCAGTGGTCGATGTTTCAATGCCAGAAGTTCCCAGGATGAATAAATTACCTGCTGTAAATTGATTGCGCCGCCAGCTAATTCACTATCACGACGGCGGGCGAAGTTGCGCAGTCGTTTAACGATGTTATCCATGCGTTCGACCAGCGATCGCATAGTGACGATATAATTTTTTACCAAACCAACGTCTTGTTGTTCTAAAGCGCGGTTGGCACTGAACAGATACATAGATAATGCATTAAGTGGTTGATTAATTTCATGTGCCAGTGTTGTCATTGTCTGCCCGACTACGGCCAGTTTTGCGGTTTGGATCAATTCACTTTGTGCAGTACGAAGGTTTTTTTCAGTCGCTATTCGATCGCATATTTCCTGCTCCAGTTGACGTTGTTGTTGATTAATTTGTTCAATGGTCTGGCGGAGCAGGTTGGCAATTCTCCCAAGTTCATCGTTGCCGGAGACAGGGATATCAGCATCGAGTTCACCATTGCTTAACTTGACGACGGCATCATTCAGTAACTGAAATCGGCGGATCATTCTGGGACGAATGTAGAGGTAATTTACCAGAATGACGAACAGCAAGGCGGTAACCATAGCCGACAAAATCAGTAGCCCGCTGATTTGCATTATTTTTTCCAATCGTAGATTGAATGTTTGTAGTTGTTGATGGCTATTTCCTAATTGAGTTTCTAATTGGTTGCGTATTTGCGTAAATACACGCTCTTTATCCCCGATAGTACTCATGAGGGGCTGTTGAGCTTGCTGCCAGGCAGCGAGGGTTCCGGGTAGATAATTTTGTTGAGTACCAAGCTCCCACAAGGAATAAACCGTCTGATGTAATGTGATGGTACTGGAATAAGACGATAACGATCTCACATTTTCGTCAATGCTGTGCTTCAAAAAATTCAGGTATTGAATATGTTGTTTTAACGAATCTATATCTCCACTATGTGTGTTAAGCATCTCCTTCAGTGTGCTGACGATCTGGGTTTCTATATGTGAAAGTTCGAAAACAAGTTGTAATTCTTTTTGAATAGTTTGTTGAGCATTTTGCAAATCCTGATTTTCGTGCAGATCTTTTCGTTGGCTGAGTTGATTGAGCAACGACGATTGTTGCCAACTTAAATCCTGAGTCAGAGAGTTAAGCTCATTATTGAAATCATCATGTAACCAGTTAACTCTTGAGGATATAACGTCGAGTTTTCCTTTTTCTTGATTGTTGTTATTCACCGCGCTATCGAGCTTGCTAAGCAATCTGTGACTACTGGCAACCTGTTGGTTAAGCGCATTTTGATGTACTGAATCAAGATGGGGATTAATGGCCTTAATTTTTTGCAGCCGTTGTTCAATTTGTTCTCTCACCTGAAGACGATTAACGGTATTGGTTGTCTGTTGTAGCTCATTGAATTCATTTACCAATGCGGTAAGGTTTTCTTCAAAAAGAAATGAAGCCTGAATCCGCGGGAAATAATCATCAAGCGCGTAGCGAACCTGAGAATTTTGTTCATACCACGAATAGAGGCTAACTACGCTAACGAATAGCGTAAGAACGGCACTAAAAACAAAGGCGAGGCGTAAGCTCGTCCCTATAGTATGTAGTTGTTTCACTTTAATGACTCGAGTTGCATGTTCACTAATTGCTGTTGATGCAGGAAAAACTGCTGCCATGCCATGATCTGAGCTTCACGAAAGCCTGATTGCAGTTCGAATTGCTGCAGGTACATGGAATTAATAGCCTGTTGTGGGGTAACAGGAACGGCTGTTAATAATGTGCGCACATCTGGCAATTTACGCTTAAGCCGATGTTCTGCGGCATATAATGATTTCCAGGTGTTTTGAAGTTCGGTAAGGCGAAAAGTAATCGCATTATCAAATAACAATTGCACGAGCTTTTGGCGTTGCATAATCAACGGATAATCAAGGGAAGGGGAGGAAAATAATCGTAGTTGTTGCTCCGCGAGAGGAGTGCCGGAGGGCAGTGGGTATACCGGATATTTTCCTGAGTCAGAATCGCTCAATGCTTGTTGTCCTTCCGGGCTCAATAAGAAATTAATAAAACGACCCGCCTCCTGTGAATGTTCACTGCCGTTTGTGATAGCAATAAACATAGGTGCTGCGCGAGAGTTTGGGAAATAACTGAAACGTAAGGTTGAATTATTAAGCAGTACGTTAGCGTAATTGTCGATTATCGGACCAGCGTCTCCCAATCCTGTGCTGATCTTATTTGCTACACCGAAACTACGTGATGAAATGGTCGCGAGATTGCCGCCTATTTTCAGTAGTGTGCTCCAGCCGTTATTCCATCCTTGTTGTTGCAGGAGATCTTCAATCATCAGATGAGTGGTATCTGAACGCGAAGGGCTACTCATTAATAAGGTTCCTTGATAACGTGACCTGCTTAATTCCTTCCATGAAGTAGGTACTGGCTCATTTTTATCTTCCAGATGCGCTACATTGATCAGGATGCCATAGCCCGATACTGCAACTGCAACGGTGGTTGACCGAATAGAGTCGGGGACTAACTTTCTGCTTGTTTCTATCTGATTATTAAATGGCTGGAGCAGGTTTTTACTTTGTAATCGCTGTAGCAACATGGGGGATGAACTCAATACCAGATCAATATTTTCACCCAATGGATTTTCAAGCAGGCGCTCAATGGATGCACTGGTTCGGTTGAGTGTTCGGATTTGGGTTGCCAGGGGTTGCTTTTGCCATTGACTGATAATGTGCTCTGTCGCTTCCGAAGAAAGCGTTGTAGCAATCACCAGCTCTTGTGCTGAGGTGACGTTGACGCATAAAAGCCAACAGATTAGTGTTCGTTGTATAATACGAATCATGTCAAAAATCCTATTAACGAGAGAAAAACTCTTACGCTGTAATTCATATCATTATCCGTTCGCTAATATACTCAATGAACAGCAAGACACTTGTGTCAGTATCAGAAATTATCATTAATTTGGATGTAGCCAGCGTCACTATATCCGGAAGCGTTTGTTAAAAAAAGATCAATATTGCACCTCTGAACACGTGTATCTTGCGGAAATAGCGGTTGTTATGGGTATGCTCGGTAATTAATTTCCACACTTGCGCTATCGGATTCAGGTTATGACCGGATTCTATTGTTTCTTTGCGCCAGCCTTCATGCGCCGGAAGAATGGCTTTAATTCGAGCGCAAATGTGCTTGTCATGAAGGATATCATGAAAATGTTTAAGTCCTCCTTGTTGTTGAGCGGTGATGAAAACTTTCATGTTGCGCAGCATGATCCTCCGATAGGGTAAAATCAAGTATCTTCAATGATCACGTGTATAGATACAAAATATGTGACTGACATCAAAAACTGAAAAAATTAATAAAAGGAATTATTTTTATATTGGGGCTGTTGTAACCCGTTAAGACTTAAATAAGAGCCGAATTCTATTTTGGGATGTGAAAATGGGAAAGAAATGGAACATGATATTTGTATTTTTGAGTCAATTTTGACTCATTTGCCTTGTATTGTAACTTAAACTCTCTTGCTTCACTATCTTCAAAACCAATGAAGCAAGGGCTTTTGAAATACTCATCAGAGAGTAGCAACTAGCATTGCTGTTTAAAATAACTCTATGAACTGGAAGGTGATGTATGCTTTCTCTATTGAAACCTCAAGTGGCAACACATAAGGTTCCTGAAAGTGAAATAAAGAATACCTATAATCGTTATCGTATGCAGGCGCTATTTAGCGTGTTTATCGGTTATCTTTCGTATTATATTGTCAGGAATAACTTTGTTCTCTCCACACCTTATTTAAAACAAGATCTTAATCTGTCTGCGACTCAAATAGGGCTACTTAGCAGTTGTATGCTAATCGCCTATGGTATTAGTAAAGGGGTAATGAGTAGCCTGGCAGACAAAGCTAATCCTAAAGTCTATATGGCTGTGGGTTTAGTTCTTTGCGCCCTCGTTAACGTGGCGCTTGGTTTTAGTTTTGCTTTTTGGATGTTTGCGGGACTTGTCATTCTGAATGGCCTCTTTCAAGGGATGGGCGTTGGCCCTTCGTTTATTACAATAGCCAACTGGTTCCCTCGTAAAGAACGGGGCATCGTCGGTGCGGTCTGGAATATTTCGCACAATGTGGGGGGCGGTATTGTTGCTCCGATTGTTGGTGGTGCATTTGCCGTATTGGGTACTGAACACTGGAAAATAGCAACGTATGTTGTTCCAGCGATTGTATCAGTTGTCATTGCTATAGTCGTGCTGATGACAGGTAAAGGTTCTCCCGTAAGTGAAGGTTTACCACCATTAAGCGAAATTGTTCCGGACGACGTCAGCATTAAAGCAAAAGATGATCGTGCGCCAGAAGATATGACTGCCTGGCAAATTTTTTGTACCTATGTGCTAAAAAACAAGAATGCATGGTTCGTCTCTTTCGTTGATGTTTTTGTCTATATGGTGCGTTTCGGAATTATCAGTTGGTTGCCCATTTACCTGTTAAGCGTGAAACATTTTACGAAGACTGAAATGAGCACGGCATTTTTAATTTTTGAATGGGCGGCTATTCCAACGACGTTATTTGCTGGCTGGTTGAGTGATAAATTATTTCATGGTCGCCGTATGCCACCCGCGATTATCAGTATGGTATTGATTTTCTTCTGCCTGCTGGGCTACTGGAAAAGCGACTCTCTGCTCTCTATTACCATTTTTGCTGCTTGCGTAGGCTGCCTTATCTATGTTCCGCAGTTCCTGGCTTCTGTGCAGACAATGGAAATTGTCCCCAGTTTTGCCGTGGGTTCCGCAGTCGGTTTGCGTGGTTTTATGAGTTATATTCTTGGCGCAACGCTTGGTACAAGTTTGTTTGGTGTTATGGTCGATCAGGTAGGTTGGGATGGCGGTTTTTATCTTCTGCTTGCTGGTGTTATCTGTTGCATTATTTTCTGTACGCTAACGCACTTTGGCGCGGTCGCTATGGAACGACAGCGTCAAAATGACGTGGCTGCGTTTTCGCAAGAGCTTCAGACCAATAAAAATTAGATTTTGGGGGCCAGTCACGAGGTGATTGGCCCATTACCAGGAAAACAGCGGCCATTCTTTAGCGACGGTAGTGAGTTGTGGCGCATCGAAAACGGCCTGTGGTGAAACCACCGTTTCTTCAAGCGGGATATTTTTGCCGTAGCGTTCTTTGAGCTTCGCCTGGACCAGCGGGTTGCTAAGATCGAACTCTTTCAGTTTTTGCTGCTCGCCCACGCTCATTCCCAGCGCGTTCTGATACACCTTCCACACCACTTCTGAACAATACTGGCGATCGTCGCTCCACGAGAAGCTGAAGTCATACGGTTTACCAAGATAACGTTTTGTCGCTTGCGCCAGTTTTTGCTGTTGTTCGGTATTCAGCCCGCCTTCAACACGGCGCACAATGTATTTGCCCTTTTCACCGTGGGCGATCCACTGCTTCAGCGGGGTGTATTTCACCGGGCCGACGGCTTCAAAGACGTAGGGCTTTTTATTGCGTATCACCAGCATACCGGTATGGCTGTAATCGGAATGGGTCGCCAGTTGGATCGCTTTACTTTGCGATGAGCGAGAGATCTGAAAGATGATGTCGCCGGTTTGTGGCTGCCAGGCAAAGGCTGGCGCAGAAACCAGCAGGCTGGGGATGAGTAGCCTGATTTTCATCGTTAAACGTCCATGTATAAAAAGGCGGTGGGTTAGATCTGAGCCGCTGACAACGTGCTTGTTGTTTATGCCGGATGCGGCGTGAACGCCTTATCCGGCCTACAAGTTCGTGCAAATTCAATAGATTGCAATATGACGTAGGCCTGATAAGCGTAGCGCATCAGGCGATTTTGCCTTTGGCAGCACTCCCCACGCCGCTCTTTTCCGCTTTAGTATTCCCACGTCTCCGGGTTAATCCCCATCTCACGCATGATCTCTTTTGCCGCTTCCGGGATTTCGTCGCTGCGCTCTTTACGCAGATCGGCATCATCCGGCAGCGGTTGCCCGGTAAAGGCATGCAGAAACGCTTCACACAGCAGTTCGCTGTTGGTAGCGTGACGCAGGTTATTCACCTGACGACGCGTGCGCTCATCGGTGAGGATTTTTAACACCTTAAGAGGAATGGAAACCGTAATCTTTTTGACTTGTTCACTCTTCTTGCCGTGCTCAGCGTATGGGCTGATATATTCGCCGCTCCATTCAGCCATGAGATACTTAATCCTCTTCGTCAATAAATTGAGACCAGACCGTACAATTAATAAGGTTACTGGTCATAAACCCGCATAGTTTACCGTACAGGCGCTACCGTGACATCGTGTAATGCGCCTGTCAGCGTGATAATGCATGTAATTTTAACGGCAATTTCTGATTTGCTCAATCTATACGCAAAGAAGTTTAGATGTCCAGATGTATTGACGTCCATTAACACAATGTTTACTCTGGTGCCTGTCTTTTCACCGACTCAGCCCAGGGAACTTCATCACATGACGCGTAAACAGGCCACCATCGCAGTGCGTAGCGGGTTAAATGACGACGAACAGTATGGTTGCGTTGTCCCACCGATCCATCTTTCCAGCACCTATAATTTTACCGGATTTAATGAACCGCGTGCGCATGATTACTCGCGTCGCGGCAACCCGACGCGCGATGTCGTGCAGCGTGCGCTGGCAGAACTGGAAGGTGGCGCTGGCGCGGTGCTTACTAATACCGGCATGTCAGCCATCCATCTGGTGACTACCGTCTTTTTGAAGCCGGGCGATCTGTTGGTTGCGCCGCACGATTGTTACGGCGGCAGCTATCGTCTGTTCGACAGTCTGGCGAAACGTGGTTGTTATCGCGTGCTGTTTGTTGATCAAGGTGATGAGCAGGCATTACAAGCGGCACTGGCAGAAAAGCCCAAACTGGTGTTGGTAGAAAGCCCCAGTAATCCATTGTTACGCGTCGTGGATATTGCGAAAATCTGCCATCTGGCAAGGGAAGTTGGGGCGGTGAGCGTGGTGGATAACACCTTCTTAAGCCCGGCATTACAAAATCCGCTGGCATTGGGTGCCGATCTGGTGTTGCATTCATGTACGAAATATCTGAATGGCCACTCTGACGTAGTGGCTGGCGTGGTGATTGCTAAAGATCCGGATGTGGTCACCGAACTGGCCTGGTGGGCAAACAATATTGGCGTGACGGGTGGTGCGTTTGACAGTTATTTGCTGCTGCGTGGTCTGCGAACTCTGGTTCCGCGTATGGACCTGGCTCAGCGCAACGCGCAGGCGATTGTGAAATATCTGCAAACCCAACCGCTGGTGAAAAAACTTTATCACCCGTCGCTGCCGGAAAATCAGGGGCATGAAATTGCCGTGCGTCAGCAAAAAGGCTTTGGCGCAATGTTGAGTTTTGAACTGGATGGTGATGAGCAGACGCTGCGTCGCTTCCTGGGCGGGCTGTCGTTATTTACGCTGGCGGAATCATTAGGGGGAGTGGAAAGTTTAATCTCTCACGCCGCAACCATGACACACGCAGGCATGGCACCAGAAGCGCGTGCTGCCGCCGGGATCTCCGAGACGCTGTTGCGTATCTCCACCGGTATTGAAGATGGCGAAGATTTAATTGCCGACCTGGAAAATGGCTTCCGGGCTGCAAACAAGGGGTAAAAATGAGTGTGATTGCGCAGGCAGGGGCGAAAGGTCGTCAACTGCATAAATTTGGTGGCAGTAGTCTGGCTGATGTGAAGTGTTATTTGCGTGTTGCGGGCATTATGGCGGAGTACTCTCAGCCCGACGATATGATGGTGGTTTCCGCCGCGGGTAGCACCACTAACCAGTTGATTAACTGGTTGAAACTAAGCCAGACCGATCGTCTCTCTGCGCATCAGGTTCAACAAACGCTACGTCGTTATCAGTGCGATCTGATTAGCGGCCTGTTACCCGCCGAAGAAGCCGATAGCCTCATCAGCGCCTTTGTCAGCGATCTGGAACGTCTGGCGGCGCAGCTCGACAGCGGTATCACCGACGCAGTATATGCGGAAGTGGTAGGCCACGGTGAAGTGTGGTCGGCGCGTTTGATGTCTGCGGTGCTTAACCAACAAGGATTGCCTGCGGCCTGGCTCGATGCCCGTGAATTTTTACGCGCTGAACGCGCCGCACAACCGCAGGTTGATGAAGGCCTGTCTTATCCGTTGCTGCAACAATTGCTGGTGCAGCATCCGGGCAAACGTCTGGTTGTGACCGGGTTTATCAGCCGTAACAACGCCGGTGAAACGGTACTGCTGGGGCGTAACGGTTCCGACTATTCCGCCACCCAAATCGGTGCGCTGGCGGGTGTTTCCCGCGTAACTATCTGGAGCGATGTCGCCGGGGTATACAGCGCCGACCCGCGCAAAGTGAAAGATGCCTGTCTGCTGCCATTGCTGCGTCTTGATGAAGCCAGCGAACTGGCGCGTCTGGCAGCCCCTGTTCTCCACGCCCGTACCTTACAGCCCGTTTCTGGTAGCGAAATCGACCTGCAACTGCGCTGTAGCTATACGCCGGATCAAGGTTCTACGCGTATTGAACGTGTACTGGCTTCCGGCACTGGTGCGCGAATTGTCACCAGCCACGACGATGTCTGTTTGATTGAGTTTCAGGTGCCAACCCGCCAGGATTTCAAACTGGCACATAAAGAAATCGACCAGATTTTGAAACGTGCTCAGGTGCGTCCGCTGGCAGTTGGCGTGCATAACGATCGCCAGTTGCTGCAATTTTGCTATACCTCCGAAGTGGCTGATAGCGCCCTGAAAATTCTCGATGAAGCAGGATTGCCAGGCGAACTGCGTCTGCGTCAGGGGTTGGCGTTGGTAGCGATGGTAGGCGCAGGTGTCACCCGTAACCCACTGCATTGCCACCGTTTCTGGCAGCAACTGAAAGGTCAGCCGGTCGAATTTACCTGGCAGTCGGATGACGGTATCAGTCTGGTGGCAGTACTACGCACCGGCCCGACCGAAAGCCTTATTCAGGGACTGCATCAGTCCGTCTTCCGCGCGGAAAAACGCATCGGCCTGGTCCTGTTCGGTAAGGGCAATATCGGTTCGCGTTGGCTGGAACTGTTCTCTCGTGAGCAAAGTACGCTCTCGGCGCGTACCGGATTTGAGTTTGTGCTGGCAGGCGTGGTGGACAGCCGCCGCAGCCTGTTGAGCTATGATGGCCTGGACGCCAGCCGCGCGTTAGCCTTCTTCAATGATGAAGCCGTCGAGCAGGATGAAGAGTCGCTGTTCCTGTGGATGCGCGCCCATCCGTATGATGATTTAGTGGTGCTGGACGTTACCGCCAGTCAGCAGCTTGCTGACCAGTATCTCGATTTCGCCAGTCACGGTTTCCACGTTATCAGCGCCAACAAACTGGCGGGAGCCAGCGACAGCAACAAGTATCGCCAGATCCACGACGCTTTCGAAAAGACCGGACGTCACTGGTTGTATAACGCCACCGTCGGCGCGGGCTTGCCGATCAACCACACTGTGCGCGATCTGATCGACAGCGGCGACACTATTTTGTCGATCAGCGGGATCTTCTCCGGCACGCTCTCCTGGCTGTTCCTGCAATTCGACGGCAGCGTGCCGTTTACCGAACTGGTGGATCAGGCGTGGCAACAGGGCTTAACCGAGCCTGACCCGCGTGATGACCTTTCCGGTAAAGACGTGATGCGCAAACTGGTGATTCTGGCGCGTGAAGCGGGTTACAACATTGAACCGGACCAGGTGCGCGTGGAGTCGCTGGTGCCAGCACATTGTGAAGGCGGCAGCATCGACCACTTCTTTGAAAACGGCGATGAACTGAATGAGCAGATGGTGCAACGACTGGAAGCCGCCCGCGAAATGGGGCTGGTGCTGCGCTACGTGGCGCGTTTCGATGCCAATGGCAAAGCGCGTGTTGGTGTAGAAGCGGTGCGTGAAGACCATCCGCTGGCATCACTGCTGCCGTGCGATAACGTCTTTGCCATCGAAAGCCGCTGGTATCGCGATAACCCGCTGGTGATCCGTGGGCCAGGCGCTGGGCGCGACGTCACCGCCGGGGCGATTCAGTCGGATATTAACCGCCTGGCGCAGTTGTTGTAATTTCAGGAATCTAATAATGCCTGGTACACATGTTTTCGTGTCTATGGTTTCTAACTAAATATATTGATTTATCATTTGGTTATAGGCCGGATGAAGCGTTTGCGCTACATCCGGCAAGAAGCAATAAGTACGTTGTCAGCCTGCATCTGTAATCCGGTCTGCCTTGCATTCCGGATTTTCTTTTCCTTACCATCCTGAATTTTTCTCATCTTTCCTGATTTTTCCTCACCATCATTGGTCATTTTTCGGTTGACGCTCCTCCGCTTTTCCTTCATCTTTACATCTGGACGTCTAAACGGATAGATGTTCACAACACAACATATAACTACAAGCGATTGATGAGGTAAGGTATGAGCTTTTTTCACGCCAGCCAGCGGGATGCCCTGAATCAGAGTCTGGCAGAAGTCCAGGGGCAGATTAACGTTTCGTTCGAGTTTTTCCCGCCGCGTACCAGTGAAATGGAGCAGACCCTGTGGAACTCCATCGATCGTCTTAGCAGCCTGAAACCAAAATTTGTTTCGGTGACCTATGGTGCGAACTCCGGCGAGCGCGACCGCACGCACAGTATTATTAAAGGTATTAAAGAGCGTACTGGTCTGGAAGCTGCACCGCATCTTACCTGCATTGATGCGACTCCCGACGAGCTGCGCACCATCGCCCGTGACTACTGGAATAACGGTATTCGCCATATCGTGGCGCTGCGTGGTGACCTGCCGTCGGGAAGCGGTAAGCCGGAAATGTATGCTTCTGACCTGGTGGAGCTGTTAAAAGAAGTCGCGGATTTCGATATTTCAGTAGCGGCGTATCCGGAAGTTCACCCGGAAGCGAAAAGCGCCCAGGCGGATTTACTCAACCTGAGACGCAAAGTGGATGCTGGAGCCAACCGCGCTATCACTCAATTCTTCTTTGATGTCGAAAGCTACCTGCGCTTTCGCGACCGTTGTGTCTCTGCGGGGATTGATGTGGAAATTATTCCGGGCATTTTGCCGGTCTCTAACTTTAAACAGGCGAAGAAATTTGCCGACATGACTAACGTGCGCATTCCGGCGTGGATGGCACAAATGTTTGACGGCCTGGATGACGACGCCGAAACCCGTAAACTGGTGGGTGCAAATATCGCAATGGATATGGTGAAAATTTTAAGCCGTGAAGGGGTAAAAGATTTCCACTTCTATACTCTGAACCGTGCTGAAATGAGTTACGCGATTTGCCATACGCTGGGTGTTAGACCGGGTTTATAAGTGTTTTTGTTTCGGTGAAAATCACACAGTGATCACAAAATTAAAACAAAGCACAAAATGCCTCCTCGAAGCGAGGGGGCAGACCAGCAAAACTATTGACTCGCTTTTTCTCCTTTATTCCTTAAAGGAACAGGGAGAAAACAGCGATAAAGCCTCTTTGTATAAAGTATTTATCCGTAATCGGACATAATCAAAAAGGCTTATTTAAGATCATTTTGATCTACATCTCTTTAACTAATGATATGTAAGATCCCAACTATCGCATCCGTGGATTAATTCAATTATAACTTCTCTCTAACGCTGTGTATCTTAAGGGTAACACTGTAGAGGGAGCATATTGATGAGCACGTCTGACGATATCCATAACACAACAGCTAGCGGAAAATGTCCGTTCCATCATGGCGGTCATGACCAGAGCGCCGGTGCGGGAACAACCACTCATGACTGGTGGCCAAAACAACTCCGTGTTGACCTGTTAAACCAACATTCTAACCGTTCTAACCCACTGGGTGAGGACTTCGACTACCGCAAAGAATTTAGCAAGCTAGATTACTACGGCCTGAAAAAAGATCTGAAAGAGCTGCTGACAGAGTCCCAACCGTGGTGGCCAGCAGACTGGGGCAGCTACGCGGGTCTGTTTATTCGTATGGCCTGGCACGGCGCGGGGACTTACCGTTCAATCGATGGTCGCGGTGGCGCGGGGCGTGGTCAGCAACGTTTTGCACCGCTCAACTCCTGGCCGGATAACGTCAGCCTGGATAAAGCGCGTCGTCTGTTGTGGCCAATCAAACAAAAATATGGTCAGAAAATCTCCTGGGCCGACCTGTTTATCCTTGCGGGTAACGTGGCGCTGGAAAATTCTGGCTTCCGTACTTTCGGTTTTGGTGCCGGTCGTGAAGACGTCTGGGAACCGGATCTCGACGTAAACTGGGGTGATGAAAAAACCTGGCTTGCCCACCGTAATCCGGAAGAGCTGGCAAAACGGCCATTAGCAGCAACCGAAATGGGGCTGATTTACGTTAACCCGGAAGGACCAAATGCCAGCGGTGAACCGCTTTCCGCGGCTGCAGCTATTCGCGCGACATTTGGCAATATGGGAATGAACGACGAAGAAACCGTTGCGCTGATCGCAGGTGGTCATACGTTAGGTAAAACTCACGGTGCAGGCCCGGCAACGCACGTAGGTCCTGATCCGGAAGCCGCACCGATCGAAAACCAGGGCTTAGGCTGGAAAAGTGATTTTGGTTCCGGTGTCGGTGCCGATGCCATTACTTCAGGCCTGGAAGTGGTCTGGACGCAAACGCCGACTCAGTGGAGCAACTATTTCTTCGAAAACCTGTTCAAATATGAGTGGGTACAGACTCGTAGTCCGGCAGGTGCCATCCAGTTTGAAGCAGTCGATGCACCGGAAATTATCCCGGATCCGTTCGATCCGTCGAAGAAACGTAAGCCGACGATGTTGGTCACTGACCTGACTCTGCGTTTTGATCCAGAGTTTGAGAAGATTTCACGTCGCTTCCTCGATGATCCACAAGCGTTCAACGAAGCCTTTGCCCGTGCATGGTTCAAACTGACGCACAGGGATATGGGGCCGAAATCTCGCTACATCGGACCGGAAGTGCCGAAAGAAGATCTGATCTGGCAAGATCCGCTGCCACATGCGTTCTTCAACCCGAGCGAGGAAGATATCCTTAATCTTAAGGCGGCGATTGCTGAATCTGGCCTCTCCGTGAGCGAGCTGGTTTCTGTTGCCTGGGCTTCCGCCTCCACCTTCCGCGGTGGGGATAAACGTGGCGGCGCGAATGGTGCGCGTCTGGCATTGGCTCCACAGCGCGACTGGGAAGTTAATGCCGCAGCAGCACGTGCATTGCCGGTGCTGGAAGGGATCTACAAATCCTCCCATACAGCGTCGCTTGCCGACATTATTGTTCTTGCCGGTGTCGTTGGTGTTGAAAAAGCGGCGAGTGCGGCGGGTATCAGCGTTAATGTTCCGTTTACACCGGGCCGTGTAGACGCGCGCCAGGATCAGACTGACATTGAGATGTTTGAGCTGCTCAAACCTGTTGCCGACGGTTTCCGTAACTATCGTGCTGCGGCGGGTGAGGCTACAACTGAATCTCTGTTGATCGATAAAGCACAGCAATTGACCCTGACTGCACCGGAAATGACGGTGTTGGTCGGCGGGATGCGCGTACTGGGTGCCAACTTCGATGGCAGCAAAAACGGCGTCTTTACTGACCGCGTGGGCGTATTGAGCAATGACTTCTTTGTGAACTTGCTGGATATGCGTTACGAGTGGAAAGCGACCGACGAATCGAAAGAGCTGTTCGAAGGCCGTGACCGTGAAACGGGTGAAGTGAAATACACTGCCAGCCGTGCGGACCTGGTATTTGGTTCTAACTCCGTCCTGCGTGCGCTGGCAGAAGTTTACGCCAGCAGCGACGCCCACGAGAAGTTTGTTAAAGACTTCGTGGCGGCATGGGTGAAAGTGATGAACCTCGACCGTTTCGACCTGCTGTAATCTGAACTCCTTCAGCGACTGCCTTTCAGGCGGTCGCTGAAGTTTCTTTACCAGCGTATAGTGTCCACAGGAAAACTACACACTGGATCTCTCATGTCTGCCGCAGGAAAGAGCAACCCACTGGCAATCAGTGGCCTGGTTGTGCTCACACTTATCTGGAGTTATAGCTGGATTTTCATGAAGCAAGTCACCAGCTACATCGGTGCCTTCGACTTTACTGCTTTACGCTGCATTTTTGGCGCTCTCGTTTTATTCATCGTCCTTTTATTACGTGGTCGCGGTATGCGTCCGACGCCGTTTAAATACACTTTAGCTATTGCCCTGTTACAAACCTGCGGGATGGTGGGACTGGCGCAATGGGCGTTGGTGAGCGGCGGAGCAGGGAAGGTGGCAATCCTGAGCTATACCATGCCGTTCTGGGTGGTGATTCTCGCGGCGCTGTTTCTTGGTGAACGCCTGCGACGCGGGCAATATTTCGCTATTCTGATTGCCGCCGTTGGATTATTGCTGGTGTTACAGCCGTGGCAACTCGATTTCTCCTCGATGAAAAGCGCCATCCTGGCAATCCTCTCCGGCATCAGTTGGGGAGCGAGTGCGATTGTTGCGAAACGCCTTTATGCCCGCTATCCGCGCGTGGATTTATTGTCGTTAACATCCTGGCAGATGCTTTATGCGGCGCTGGTGATGAGTGTGGTCGCCTGGCTGGTGCCGCAACGTGAAATTGACTGGCAGCCCACGGTGTTTTGGGCGCTGGCCTACAGTGCGATTCTGGCGACGGCACTGGCCTGGAGTTTGTGGCTATTTGTACTGAAAAACTTACCTGCCAGTATTGCCAGCTTAAGCACGCTGGCGGTTCCTGTTTGCGGAGTACTCTTTTCCTGGTGGCTGCTTGGTGAAAACCCCGGCGCGGTTGAAGGCAGCGGTATTGTGCTGATTGTGCTGGCACTGGCGCTGGTAAGCCGTAAGAAAAAAGAAGCCGTCAGCGTAAAAAAAATCTGAAGAGCGTCTTCCCTGGGCGCTATCGCTTATTTAGCAAAATAGCGGTAGTGCCCGACAATCTGCCAGCTAAACAACACATCTTCTTCCTGCGCGCCTGCGCCAATGTTATGTATCACCAGTGGCGTACCGTTGCGGGCGAAGCCATCTGAAACCACCCCAATATGTGCCAGCCCGTTATCTAATCGCCAGGAGACAATATCGCCCGCTTGATAGTCACTGGGGTTCTTGCTGGTGGGGCGTGTTTTATCGTGGTGGATAAACCAGGTTTCCAGATTAGGCACCCGACGGTGATCGATGTTGCTGTCCGGGCGCTTTAACTTCCATTTTTGCGGGTACTCGGCAAAATTCTTCGCCATATCTTCATGAACCAGCTTCTGCAAATCTACCTGCTGGCTGCGTAATGCGCGGATCACTACATCAGAACATACGCCGCGTTCCTGCGGGACATCACCGCCAGGATAGGTAAGCTGCACATACGCCGGATCGTAAAATAGCGTGCTGCTAATTTGCTGTCTGGCACCGTCTGCGATGGCAAGGTTGGTGTTGGCCTGGATTTGTACCACGGTTGGTGGAACGGCGGGAGATTTTAAGGAGTGGCTGGTAAATGCCGTTAGAAGGCTGACCAACGCCAGTGAAGCTTTCATCTGTTTCGTCCGTGAAAATAAGAGTCACAGATTCGACCTTCCGGGCTAACGATTGTTCTGTGGAGAAAATGTCCAGAAGCGGATAAAAAACTCCCGGACAAGCCGGGAGTTTGGCGTAGGTTATTCCCACTCTTGCAGGAAACGCTGACCATACTGGTCGGCTACCAGCAATGCAGCGTAAACCTGATCTGGCGTGGCGCCGCCAGGCATGTTGTGAATAGTTTCACCTTCTGCACAAGATGCTTCTGCGACAATCCGCATTTTCGCCGGGATATCTTCTTTAATATCCAGTTGTGCCAGGGTAATTGGCAGGCCGACAGCATGGCACAGCGCAGCTACGGTTTCGATTTCCTCAACTGGTGCGTTTTCCAGAACCAGTTGCGTCAGCGTACCGAATGCCACTTTTTCACCGTGATAATAGTGATGCGCATCCGGAATGGCCGTCAGGCCATTGTGCACCGCGTGCGCCGCCGCCAGGCCGCCGCTTTCAAAGCCCACGCCGCTCAAATAGGTGTTAGCTTCAATCACACGTTCCAGCGCCGGAGTCACCACATGCTGTTCAGCGGCAAGCATCGCTTTTTCGCCTTCTTCCAGCAGGGTGTTGTAGCACAGTTCAGCCAGAGCCAGTGCTGCCTGAGTACATTTACCGCCCGCCATCGTGGTTGCGCCGCTGCGGGAACAGGCACGTGCTTCAAACCAGGTTGCCAACGCATCGCCAATACCCGCCGCTAACAGACGTGCAGGTGCGCCAGCAACAATTTTGGTATCCACAATGACGCGTTCCGGGTTGTTCGGCAGCAGCAGATAGCGGTCAAACTCACCATCATCGGTGTAGATAACAGACAGCGCACTGCACGGTGCGTCGGTAGAGGCGATAGTCGGAGCGATTGCTACCGGAACACCCATGAAATGTGCCAGTGCTTTGGCGGTATCGAGGGTTTTACCGCCGCCAATACCGAGAATTGCACCACACTGTGCGGTTTCTGCGATGCCACGTAGACGATCGATTTCATTTTGCGAACATTCACCGCCAAAGGGTGCGATTTCAACAACCAGCCCGGCATCTTTAAAGCTTTGCTCGACGGTTGCCTGAGCAAAACCTAATACAAATTTATCGCCAACAACTAACCAACGTTCTGCCAGCGGTTTCAGGTATTCGCCCAGGCGATTAATTACATCAGCGCCCTGGATGTATTTACCTGGTGATTGAATAATGCGGTCCATAATTGCTCCTTTAGAGATGAGTATTGCCAAATGCGGCATTCCAGTCGTGCTCGAACTTCTCTATAGCTGACTCTACCGCAGGGGTGTTAAGCATTTGTTGCGCTACATCTAAGGGCAGTGTGATGGATTCACATCCTGCCAGCAAACAATCCAGCGCCTGACGCGGTGTTTTAAAGCTGGCTGCCAGCACCATGCTTTCTGGCGCGTGCATTTCCAGTAACGCTTGCAGCTCCTGTACGGTACGAATGCCGTCTCCGCCCTGAGCGTCCACGCGGTTTACATAGGGGGCCACGTATTTTGCGCCAGCCAGTGCGGCTAATAGCCCTTGTGCGGCGCTGTAGACTGCGGTTCCCAGCGTGGTAATGCCTTCTTTTTTCAGCAATTTAATTGCTGCCAGACCTTCGGATGTTACCGGAATTTTCACCACAATTCCCGGAATAACGTCGCGCAGACGTTTCGCTTCTTCTACCATGCCCTGTGCGTCGCGGCTCATAGTCTGAGCAAACAGAATGCCCTCATCACCAATCGCTTTTTGCAGACGCGGCAGTACATCCCAGATGGACTCCTTGCTGGCAGCAATAATGCTCGGGTTAGTCGTCACTCCGGCAATCGGGAATATGCGTGCCAGACGTTCGACTTCTGCGACGTTAGCGGTGTCCAGATACAGTTCCATGATGTTTCCTTTTACAGTTCCAGTTCATGTTGCAGCAGGCTGGCGATAGCGTCGGCGGAAGCGGCGTTAACCAGCGCGTTACGGAATTCTTCGTGCATGATGCGGCGAGCGAGGCGCGAGAAAATGCGCATATGCTGATCGCCCGCAGCGTGTTTGTTCAGGGTTAACATAATGATGAATTGTGCTTCATCATCGCCCCAGCGCACAGGTGCTTGCAGACGAGCCACACTGATGGTCGACTGCTCAATATGTTCTGATTTGCTGTGTGGAATGGCGAAACTAAAGCCCAGTCCGGTAGAGAAGACGGCCTCACGCGCCCACAGATCGGCTTCCAGTTTCCGCGGATAGCGACAGCGTCCTGCCAGCAGCAGGTTATCGGTCATGCCTTTGAGCACTTCTTCTTTGCTGCGCCAGTCGCTTTCCAGCGTGATGCACTCGGCGGTAACCAGCGGCGCATCCTGTTGCGTCATACGGAACTGCGCCAGCAGATGCTCCACTTCCAGTGAAGTACGGCAGGCCATCGCCTGGTTAAGCAACTGACGACATTCGCGGCTGTCGAGTTGCGCCATGCGTGCTTTTGCCGCCGGAATTGACGGTGCGCTCATGCTAAGTTCATCCAGCCCTAAACCGATCAGCAGCGGCAGTACGGAACCTTTTGCCCCCAGTTCTCCGCACAGGCCGATCCATTTACCCTGGCGATGCACTGCCTGAACGGCGTAATCAAGCGCCCGCAGGAATGCCGGATTCAGACTGTTGTAGTGACGGGTGACTTTAGCGTTATCACGATCCACCGCCAGCAGATACTGCGTCAGGTCGTTACTGCCGATACTAAAGAAATCAATCTCTTCGCAGCACTGGTCGATAATGAACATGACCGACGGTACTTCCAGCATGATGCCGAGTGGGATCTTTTCATCAAACGGAATGTGTTCGTTACGCAGTTGCTGTTTGGCTTCCGCCAGCTTTTCTTTCACCCATAAGATCTCTTCCATTGAGGAGATCATCGGGATCATGATTTTCAGGCTGCCGTGAGCAGAGGCGCGCAGGATCGACCGTAATTGCGTGGTAAACAGTGACGCGTATTCTTCATAAATACGCACCGCGCGATAACCAAGGAATGGGTTGGCTTCTGCGGGAATATTCAGATAATCAACGGGTTTATCGCCGCCAATATCCATAGTACGCACAATAATGCTGCGCCCGTTGGCGGATTCCAGCGCCTGACAAAAAATGTTGTACAACTCGCTTTCGCCCGGTGCACTGGTGCGATCCATATAGAGCATTTCAGTGCGGAACAGACCAACGCCTTCTGCGCCATTGCCAAACGCAGCCTGTGCTTCTACCGAGTGAGCGATGTTAGCAGCAACTTCGATACGGATACCATCAGCGGTGCGGGCTTGCTGGGTCAGCCAGACACGTTGTTGCTCACGCAGAGCGTCCTGTACGCGCGCTTCCTGTTGATAATAACGCGCCACCGCTTCTGTCGGTTCGACCACAATCGCCCCGGCGTTGCCGTCGATATAAATCGTTTGTTGCAGCCACGGGCTAAGGGTCTCGATATCCACGCCGACCAGCGTCGGAATATTAAATGAACGGGCAAGGATCACCGTGTGTGAGGTGGTGCCGCCGCTTTTCAGTAGCAGACCTTTGAGGTGATTTTTATCCAGTTCGAGGAACTGACTGGGGGTTAGTTCATCCGCCATACAAATGGCTGGCTGCGTCAATTTACCCGGTGCCGGGAAGCGTTGTTCGCCGTAAATTTGCTGGAGTAACTGGAAGCAGACGTCGCGCACATCCAGCGCACGCTCTTGCAGGTAGCTACTACTGGAACGGGCGAACTCTTCGCAAAAGTGATTCGCACTGGCAACAATCGCTTCGGCACAGCTTAATCCCTCGCTGACACCCGCCAGTAAGTGTTGACGTAAAGAGGTATCGCCCGCTAACGAACGGTGGGCTTCCAGTATTGCGCTGGTGGCACCGTCGCTATCCAGCAGACGAAACTCAATGTTTTTCAGTACCAGTGTCAGGCCGTTTTCCAGTGCAGATTGTTCGGCGTCAGCATCTTTAGCGGCAGGAAGATTACCCAGTGCATTGAGATCTAAAGAGGAAATCGGCGTCAGGATGCCGCCTGCGCTACCGTTACACACGGTGCGGGCGCGGATAATGCGCGGATTCAGATTAGTCAGTGAAACCGGCAGCGGCTCCAGTTCGTCAGATTTTACTTCTTCCAGCGGCGCGTCACAGTGGGGAAATTCATCGCGCAGCCATTGGCTTAAACGCTGGTGTGCTTCTTGTTCGTCGGCTCCAGAAATCAGTAACTGGCAGTTATCGCCCACCAGTGTATCGGTGCCAATCAGCGCCAGCGCGCTTTTGGCGTTGCCCTTGCGATCGGTACGCAGGTTATGCCACTCAATTTGCGATGAAAAAGTATTACATAGCGTTTCAACGTGGCTTGCCGGACGTGCATGTACGCCATTAGGTAGCTCACAAATAAATTCCACAATCAGGGCCATTGCCTCTCTCCCGGTAAGGTTTTCTGTTTACAGGATAAGAGTGCACGGTAACGGCCTGCCATGTGACAAATCTGTCAAAAGCTGGACAAATGTAATGTAACCGTCAATTTGCGACGCGTCTCACAAGACGCGCCACTCCGGCATGATTCCGAGATAACGCAAGTTATGAGGCGGATCGCATTTTTGTACTGACATTACAAAAGTCCAGTAAATGGCCTTTTTATCCACTGTTTGCTCCGCTTGCGATTGCCTATTGTTTCTCCCATCAAAAAAATATGGACATGGGCTTTTGCAAGCCCAGGAGCAGCTTATGAATGAGTTGGTGCAGATACTGAAAAACACTCGTCAGCATTTAATGACGGGCGTTTCACACATGATTCCCTTCGTAGTATCGGGCGGTATTTTGCTGGCGGTTTCCGTCATGCTGTACGGCAAAGGTGCGGTGCCAGATGCCGTAGCCGATCCGAATCTGAAAAAACTGTTTGATATCGGCGTCGCGGGCTTAACGCTGATGGTGCCTTTCCTTGCTGCTTACATCGGTTATTCCATTGCGGAACGTTCCGCGCTGGCTCCGTGCGCTATTGGTGCCTGGGTCGGTAACAGTTTTGGTGCAGGCTTCTTTGGCGCGCTGATCGCCGGGATTATCGGCGGCATCGTGGTGCATTACCTGAAGAAAATCCCGGTGCATAAAGTTCTGCGTTCTGTCATGCCAATCTTCATTATTCCGATCGTCGGCACCTTAATTACCGCTGGCGTCATGATGTGGGGGCTGGGCGAGCCTGTGGGCGCATTGACTAACAGTCTGACCCAGTGGCTTCAGGGAATGCAGCAGGGCAGCATTATCATGCTGGCGGTCATTATGGGGCTGATGCTGGCGTTCGATATGGGCGGTCCGGTTAACAAAGTGGCGTATGCATTCATGCTGATTTGTGTCGCCCAGGGTGTTTATACCGTGGTGGCGATCGCGGCAGTAGGGATCTGTGTTCCGCCGCTGGGGATGGGGCTGGCGACGCTGATTGGTCGCAAAAACTTCTCCGCAGAAGAACGTGAAACCGGTAAAGCGGCATTGGTGATGGGCTGTGTTGGTGTCACTGAAGGGGCGATTCCTTTCGCCGCCGCCGATCCGTTGCGTGTGATCCCTTCCATCATGGTGGGCACTGTTTGTGGCACGGTCACCGCGGCATTGGTTGGTGCGCAGTGCTATGCAGGCTGGGGTGGTCTGATTGTGCTGCCGGTAGTTGAAGGCAAGTTGGGTTACATCGCGGCAGTGGCTGTTGGGGCTGTAGCAACGGCTATCTGCGTTAACGTGCTGAAAAGTCTGGCGCGTAAAAATGGGTCTTCAACTGATGAGAAGGAAGACGACCTGGATCTGGATTTTGAAATTAATTAATTGAGGAACGAGCCATGGCGAAAATTATTGCAGTAACCGCATGTCCTTCAGGTGTTGCCCATACCTATATGGCGGCAGAGGCGCTGGAAAGTGCCGCGAAAGCAAAAGGCTGGGAAGTGAAAGTAGAAACCCAGGGGTCGATTGGTCTGGAAAACGAACTGACTGCGGAAGACGTGGCGAGCGCCGATATGGTGATTCTGACCAAAGATATCGGCATCAAGTTTGAAGAGCGTTTTGCTGGCAAGACCATCGTGCGTGTCAACATCAGCGACGCAGTAAAACGCGCTGACGCCATTATGAGCAAAATTGAAGCTCACCTGGCGCAAACCGCTTAAGTTCTTATCCCGCCCGCAAGGGCGGGTTCGCTTTCCCACAGGAGTTCCTCATGACGAATCGTATCTCTCGCCTTAAAACTGCACTGTTTGCCAATACCCGTGAAATCTCGTTGGAGCGGGCGCTGCTTTATACCGCCAGCCATCGGAAAACCGAAGGCGAACCGGTGATATTGCGCCGGGCGAAAGCGACAGCGTATATCCTTGAACATGTTGAAATTTCGATTCGTGATGAAGAACTGATTGCCGGTAACCGCACCGTAAAACCGCGCGCCGGGATTATGTCGCCGGAAATGGATCCTTACTGGTTGCTGAAAGAGCTGGATCAATTCCCGACACGCCCGCAGGATCGCTTCGCCATTAGTGAAGAAGATAAACGTATCTATCGCGAAGAGTTGTTCCCGTACTGGGAAAAACGCTCGATGAAAGATTTCATCAATGGGCAGATGACGGACGAAGTTAAAGCGGCGACCAGTACGCAGATTTTCAGCATCAACCAGACGGATAAAGGCCAGGGGCACATCATTATTGATTACCCACGCCTGCTGAATCACGGGCTGGGTGAGCTGGTGGCGCAGATGCAACAACATTGCCAGCAACAGCCGGATAATCACTTTTATCAGGCTGCGCTGTTATTGCTGGAAGCCTCGCAGAAACATATTTTGCGTTACGCCGAACTGGCAGAAACGATGGCAGCAAGCTGCGTTAATGCCCAACGTCGGGAAGAATTGCTGACTATTGCGGAGATCTCCCGTCATAACGCCGAACATAAGCCGCAGACGTTCTGGCAGGCGTGCCAGTTGTTCTGGTACATGAACATCATTCTGCAATATGAATCTAACGCCAGTTCGCTGTCGTTAGGGCGCTTCGATCAGTATATGTTGCCGTTCTATCAGGCCTCGCTGACCCAGGGTGAAGATCCGGCGTTCCTGAAAGAACTGCTCGAGTCCCTGTGGGTGAAATGTAATGACATTGTGCTGTTACGTTCCACCAGCAGCGCGCGCTATTTCGCAGGTTTCCCGACCGGCTATACCGCACTGCTCGGTGGTTTAACGGAAAACGGACGTAGCGCGGTGAATGTGCTTTCGTTTCTCTGTCTCGACGCCTATCAAAGCGTACAGTTGCCGCAGCCAAATCTCGGTGTGCGCACTAACGCCTTGATTGACACGCCGTTCCTGATGAAAACCGCAGAAACCATTCGTCTTGGTACTGGTATTCCGCAAATCTTCAACGATGAAGTGGTGGTGCCCGCGTTCCTCAACCGTGGTGTTTCGCTGGAAGATGCGCGCGACTATTCAGTGGTCGGTTGCGTGGAATTATCCATTCCGGGCAGAACCTACGGTCTGCACGATATCGCGATGTTTAACCTGCTGAAAGTGATGGAAATCTGCCTGCATGAGAATGAAGGTAATTCCGCATTGAGTTATGACGGTTTGCTGGAACAAATTCGCGCGAAGATCAGCCACTACATCACTCTGATGGTTGAAGGCAGCAATATTTGCGATATCGGCCATCGTGACTGGGCACCAGTGCCGCTGCTCTCTTCGTTTATCAGCGATTGTCTGGAAAAAGGCCGCGATATTACCGACGGCGGCGCGCGTTATAACTTTTCCGGCGTGCAGGGGATTGGTATCGCTAACCTGAGTGATTCACTCCATGCGTTGAAAGGGATGGTTTTTGATCAACAACGTTTAAGTTTTGACGAGTTGTTGTCGGTATTAAAAGCAAACTTCGAAACGCCAGAAGGCGAAAAAATCCGTGCTCGTTTAATTAACCGCTTTGAGAAGTACGGCAACGATATCGACGAGGTGGATAACATTAGCGCCGAATTGCTGCGCCATTACTGCAAAGAAGTGGAAAAATACCAGAACCCGCGCGGCGGCTACTTCACGCCGGGGTCGTATACCGTTTCTGCTCACGTCCCGCTGGGGTCGGTGGTTGGCGCGACGCCAGACGGCCGCTTCGCCGGAGAACAACTGGCTGATGGTGGTTTGTCACCAATGTTGGGTCAGGACGGACAAGGGCCAACGGCGGTGCTGAAGTCAGTAAGTAAACTTGATAACACGTTGCTTTCTAACGGTACGTTGCTGAATGTGAAATTCACTCCGGCTACCCTGGAAGGTGAAGCGGGATTACGCAAACTGGCTGACTTCTTACGTGCATTTACTCAGCTTAAGTTGCAGCACGTTCAATTTAACGTAGTGAATGCCGACACGTTACGTGAAGCCCAATTGCGCCCGCAGGACTATGCGGGGCTGGTGGTACGCGTTGCCGGATACAGCGCCTTCTTTGTCGAACTCTCGAAGGAAATTCAGGATGACATTATCCGCCGTACAGCGCATCAGTTGTAACGTTGTGGAAACGCGCCGCGAGGATGTGGCGCGTATTTTTAACATTCAGCGTTATTCGCTGAATGACGGTGAGGGTATTCGTACGGTGGTCTTTTTTAAAGGCTGCCCACATCTGTGCCCGTGGTGTGCTAATCCGGAGTCGATCTCCGGCAAAATCCAGACGGTGCGTAGAGAGGCGAAATGTCTGCATTGCGCGAAATGTTTACGTGATGCAGATGAATGTCCTTCCGGCGCATTTGAGCGGATTGGTCGTGATATCAGCCTCGACGCTCTGGAACGGGAAGTGATGAAGGATGACATTTTCTTTCGCACGTCTGGCGGTGGTGTCACGCTTTCTGGCGGTGAAGTGTTGGTGCAAGCGGAGTTTGCTACCCGTTTTTTGCAACGACTGCGGCTGTGGGGCGTGTCATGTGCCATCGAAACTGCCGGAGACGCGCCAGCAAGCAGGTTGCTACCGCTGGCGAAATTGTGCGATGAAGTGTTGTTCGATTTAAAAATTATGGACCCGACAAGAGCGCGGGACGTGGTGAAAATGAATCTGCCGCGCGTGCTGGAGAATCTGCGTTTGCTGGTGAGTGAAGGTATCAATGTGATCCCTCGTTTGCCGCTGATCCCTGGCTATACGCTCAGCAGAGAGAATATGCAGCAGGCGCTGGATGTGTTGATTCCTTTGAATATCAGGCAGATCCACCTGTTGCCGTTTCATCAGTACGGTGAACCGAAATACCGTCTGTTGGGGCGCGAATGGTCGATGAAAGATATACCGGCACCGTCGTCAGCCGATGTGGCATTGATGCGTGAAATGGCTGAACAGGCTGGTTTTCAGGTTACGGTTGGGGGGTAGGATGGCATATCTGGTTGCAGTTACCGCCTGCGTTAGCGGTGTGGCACATACCTATATGGCGGCAGAACGGCTGGAAAAGTTGTGTCAGCAGGAAAAGTGGAGCGTCAGCATTGAAACTCAGGGGGCGCTGGGAACGGAGAACCGCTTATCGGACGAGAATATCCGTCGCGCGGATGTTGTGTTGTTGATTACAGATATCGAGCTTTCTGGTGCCGAGCGTTTTGAACATTGTCGCTATGTACAATGCGGTATCTACGCTTTTCTACGCGAACCTCATCGGGTGATGAGTGCTGTTCGTAAGGTGCTTTCTGCGCCGCAGCAAACGCACCTTATTCTGGAGTAGTTGGTTTTTCTGTCAGTTGGCTGTGGTACTGCCGACGATATTCCGACGGCGAGCGTTCGGTATTTTTACGAAACAGACGGCAGAAGTAGTTGCTGTCGACAAAACCGCAGGCGTGAGCCACTTCTTTTACCTTCAGATCATAGCCTTTCAGTAGCGTCTTAGCATGTTCCAGTCGCGTGTGATTCAGGTATTCGTTAAAGCCAATAGCCCCCGTTTTTTGAAACAGGTGCGATAGGTAGTTTGGTGAAATGTAGAACGCCTGCGCGACAGATTCGCGGGTCAGCGCGGTGGCATAACGTTCGTCGATGTAATCGCGAATGGCTTCGAAAAGTGCCTGGCTGCGAGAGGCTGTCTGAATTTGGCTGCCGAGCAAATCGCGGCAGTGGCTAAGCAAACTGGTGACAATAAGCCTGGCTGTTTGTTGCTCCTGCGGCTGCATTTGCATTTCATTGAGCGTTTGTAGCAGGAACGAGCCAATACGTGGGCCACGTCGGGCGACGTGTTGCTTTGCCAGATTTTGATATTGTTTGCCATCCCACTGTACGACGCTGAAGCCGAGTTGCTGTTTGCCAAACAGAACGCTAAATGTCGTGGCGGGTGTTTCCCATTGTGGGAAATTCCACCCGCCAGCGGGAACGTACAGTACATCGCCGGAAACTAACGTTGCACCTGTACCGGTATCAACAAACTCGCCTTCCAGCACAATTTCCAGCCGTGGAAAATCGACCTTATACGCGAGATCGGGGGCCGGGCCGTTGCTGCTCGCGAAGTAAACCTGGCGGAGTAACAGCGGGCCGTTGATTAGGCGGGAGAGCAGATAGTTGACGTCGTGATACATGTTATTCCCTCAGGTATGTAGACGGGAAAACAGTAACTGGCATTATGAAAAAAGGCCACCTGAAAAGTGTGGCCTGATGGGAGTGAGATGTAAACATTGCGGCAGTTGTATTGCCGGATGCGGCGTAAACGCCTTATCCGGCCTACCGCCGCGATCTGTAGGCCGGATAAGACGCGTCAAGCGTCGCATCCGGCAAATAGCACCTGGTAGATAATTACTGATTACCCACCTGATCGCCATACGGCAGAGTGTCGTAATCGATCAGCGCATTTTTCTTATACGGGTTACCAATCCAGCGGGTGGTTTCTTTGAATTGCGGGTTCACCACCGAACGGGTTGGATCGTAACCATCGTAAGATAAGCCCGCCAAATCCGACCAGGTGTGGATCAGTTCAGCCAGGCTGTATTTACGATCGACATCCTGCGAGAAATCACGCGGATGAGTCGCCTGCCATTTTTCCGACGTCCACAGCAGGAACGGAATGGTGTACATGTGGCGCGTCGGGTTGTCTTCATTACGCCCCTGAGTTTTATGCGGTGGTGTGTCATAAACCTCTTCACCGTGGTCAGAGAAGTAAACCAGGAAACCATTCGGATCAGCAGCTTTAAAGTCTTTAATCAGGCTGGCAACTACGTGATCGTTGTACAAGTTGGCGTTGTCGTAATCGTTATACGATTCCAACTCTTCTGCGCTTAATCCCGGCGGCACGTGATCGGTATTGCCATCAAACTTGCCCTGATCTTCCGGGTAACGATATTTGTATTTGATGTGCGTACCCAGCAGATGAACGATGATCAGTTTCTTCGGCGCGGGGTCCTTCAGCACTTCCTGGAACGGCTTCAGCACGTTGGTGTCGTATTCACGCGCACTCTGTGTGCGTTGCTGGTTCATGTAGTACTGTTTATCGGTCTGGCGCGAAAATACCGTCAGCATGGTGTTGCGGGCGGTCATCGTTTGCTGGTTGGTGATCCAGAACGTTTTATAACCCGCCTGTTTCATCATGTTCATCAGCGACGGCTGCGTCAGGTACAGATCCGGATTCTTTTCGTTGGCGAAAGTCAGCGCCTGTTGCAGGATTTCAATGGTGTACGGACGCGATGTGACCACATTATTGAACACGGTCAGGTTTGGGTCGGTTTTATGCAGCGCATCCAGTTCAGGCGTGGTTTCACGCGGATAACCGTACAGGCTCATGCGTCCACGCTGGGTTGATTCGCCAATCACCAGTACTAAGGTGCGCGGTTCGTTGCCCGATTCGTCTTTGAAATTAGCCAGCGGCGGTAATGCGTTATTTTCATTCAGTAGTTTCGTCAGTGAGTTAAGTTGCTGGCGATACTGATAATAACCTGTCAGGAATTGCCACGGCGCGGCGGGTTCCATGCGCGATGCCAGATTATCCAACGTTTTCTCAAACGGTTTGTTTTTGATAAACGTGTTCATGGCGATCGGGTGCAGAATCAAACCATAAAGCAGGGCAAAAGAGACAACATAACGCCACGGCTTCGGAATATAGACCGGGCGCAGGCGTGTCCATAGCAGAACTGCCACTGCTGTATAGGCCAGCGCGATAAGCACAATCTTCAGGCTGAAATACTGGCTTAAATACTCGCTGGCTTCGTTGGTGTTGGTTTCAAACATCACAAACAGAACGCTCTGCGAGAACTCCTGACCGTATATGACGTAGTAACACAGCGCCGCCAGAGAGGCCGCCCACAGCATCACGCCGATTATCGCGGCGATAATTTTAATCCGCTTCGGAAAGAGGAATACCGGGATCAACCACAGCGAACTAAACAACAGCGAGTCGCGCATGCCGTTAGTACCGCTGTAGCCGCTGACGTAAATAATGACCTGTAGTAGGGTAGAGAAAAACCAAAAGTAGAGCAGTGCCCAACCCAGGGCTTTCCAGCTAAAAAGGGGTTTAGCCTGGACTTCTGTGGAATGCATAGTAAGAACCTGTCTCGAAAAAATAGCGCCGAATGTAAGGGTAAAACCTTAAGGATATCTGAAGAGATATCCAGGATTTGAATAAAATGCAGACAGAAATATATTGAAAACGAGGGAGTTAGAACAGAAGTATTTCAGAAAACCCTCGCACTATTGCACGAGGGTTGATTGAGGGAGAGATTAGCCGGTATTACGCATACCTGCCGCAATCCCGGCAATAGTGACCATTAACGCTTGTTCTACGCGGGGATCCGGTTCATGACCTTCTTTTTCCGCCTGGCGGGAGCGGTGCAGTAGCTCTGCCTGCAACACGTTCAGCGGGTCGGTGTATATATTCCGTAGCTGAATAGACTCGGCAATCCACGGCAGATCCGCCATCAGATGGGAATCGTTGGCAATCGCCAGCACCACTTTGATGTCTTCTTCTTGCAGATTGCGTAACTCTTTACCTAACGGCCACAGTTCTTTGTCGACCAGGCGTTGGTCATAGTATTCCGCCAGCCACAGATCCGCTTTTGCGAACACCATCTCCAGCATTCCCAGACGTGTTGAGAAGAACGGCCAGTCGCGGCACATGGTTTCCAGTTCGTTCTGTTTGCCATCTTCGACCACTTTTTGCAGCGCTGTACCCGCACCCAGCCAGGCGGGAAGCATCAGGCGGTTTTGCGTCCAGGCGAAGATCCACGGAATGGCGCGCAGTGATTCGACGCCGCCGGTTGGGCGACGTTTCGCCGGACGTGAACCCAACGGCAGTTTGCCCAGTTCCTGTTCTGGCGTAGCGGAACGGAAGTAAGGAACAAAATCTTTGTTTTCACGCACGTAGCCACGATAGACATCGCAAGAGATGACCGACAGTTCATCCATAATCCGACGCCAGCTCTCTTTCGGCTCTGGCGGTGGCAGCAGGTTGGCTTCCAGAATCGCCCCGGTGTACAGCGACAGGCTGCTAACGGTGATTTCCGGTAGACCGTATTTAAAGCGGATCATCTCGCCCTGTTCGGTCACACGCAGGCCGCCTTTCAGGCTTCCCGGCGGTTGCGAAAGCAGTGCTGCATGTGCTGGTGCGCCACCGCGGCCAATGGAACCGCCGCGACCGTGGAACAGCGTCAGTTCAATACCCGCCTTTTCGCAGGTTTTGATTAACGCATCCTGTGCCTGATACTGCGCCCAGGATGCCGCCATCACGCCCGCATCTTTTGCTGAGTCGGAATAGCCAATCATTACCATCTGTTTGCCCTGAATCAGACCGCGATACCAGTCGATATTCAGCAGTTGGGTCATAACATCGTTGGCGTTGTTCAGGTCATCGAGGGTTTCAAACAGCGGTGCGACCGGCATCGCGAATCCAATTCCCGCTTCTTTCAGTAGCAGGTGGACAGCCAGTACGTCAGACGGTGTTTTCGCCATCGAGATCACGTAGGCGGCAATGGAGCCTTGCGGCGCTTCGGCAATCACCTGACACGTATCGAGCACTTCGCGTGTTTCGGCGCTTGGTTGCCAGTTGCGAGGCAGCAACGGACGTTTAGAGTTCAGTTCGCGGATCAGGAACGCCTGTTTGTCGGCCTCTGACCAGCTTTCGTAGTCTCCGATGCCGAGGTAGCGGGTCAGTTCACCCAATGCTTCGGTATGACGAGTACTCTCCTGGCGGATATCAATACGCACCAGCGGTACACCGAAACATTTCACGCGGCGCAGAGTATCAAGCAGATCGCCGTTGGCGATAATCCCCATGCCACACGCCTGAAGTGACTGGTAGCAAGCGTAGAGCGGCTCCCATAATTCTTCGTTCTGTGTCAGCAGGCCTTCCGGTTTTGGCAGTTCTTCACCTTTCAGGCGCGCTTCCAGCCACGCCTGGGTCGCCATCAGGCGAGAACGCAGGTTTTTCATCAGATAGCGATACGGCTCTGCAGCACCTTCTTCACCGACCAGCGCCAGCAGTTCAGGTGTTGCTTCAACCATCGACAACTCGGAGACCAGAACCTGAATATCTTTCAGGAACAGGTCAGTTGCTTTCCAGCGACTGAGCAGAAGTACGTGACGGGTGATGTCGGCGGTGACGTTTGGGTTGCCATCGCGGTCGCCGCCCATCCACGAGGTAAAACGAACCGGAACAAATTCTACCGGCAGTTTGTAGCCCAGGTTTTCTTCCAGTTGCTCATTCAGTTCGCGCAGGTAATTCGGCACGCCCTGCCACAGGCTGTTTTCTACTACTGCAAAACCCCATTTGGCTTCATCAATTGGGCTTGGGCGTAGTTTGCGGATTTCATCGGTATGCCACGACTGAGCGATCAACTGGCGCAGACGGCGCATTAATTGGTGATGTTCGTAGTCAGCGAGATCTTTGTTGTCGAGCTGTTTTAAGCAGGCGTTCACTTCCACCATTTTGTGGATCAGTGTGCGGCGGGTGATTTCGGTTGGGTGTGCGGTAAGAACCAGTTCCAGCGACAACGATTCAACCGCTTTTTTGATAGTTTCTTCGCTAAGGTCTGGCTGGTTTTTTAGTTTACGCAGGGTACGGGCGATCACTTCCGGATTGCTGGCAGCCTCACCTTTTGGCGAAATGCTGTGGTATTGCTCGGCGGTGTTGGCCAGGTTCAGGAACTGGCTAAACGCACGCGCAACGGGTAGCAGCTCGTCGTTCGACAAATTTTGTAAGGTGGTGAGCAACTCCTGGCGGTTAGCATCATTGCCAGCGCGTGAAGATTTGGACAACTTACGGATAGTTTCTACGCGTTCAAGAATGTGTTCTCCCAACGCATCCTTGATGGTTTCTCCCAGCACTTTGCCGAGCATACTGACATTACTGCGCAACGCGGAATATTGTTCGTTCATATGACCCCAGACACCCCATCTTATCGTTTGATAGCCCTGTATCCTTCACGTCGCATTGGCGCGAATATGCTCGGGCTTTGCTTTTCGTCGTCTTTTATAAAGCCACGTAAACGCGGTGACGTCAAATGCTGCGAAATCGCTTCAGCAAACGAATAAATAGCAGGGATTTACGCCATTAAATTCACGACGTTTTAAATAAGCGTAACTTATGGGAATGTTAAAAATTCGCCTCGCGTAACACCAAATACGTAGGTCGGATAAGATGCGTAAGCATCGCATCCGACATTATTGCGGCGCTGGAGTTTGGCAACAGTGCCGGATGCGGCGCGAGCGCCTTATCCGGCCTACGGTTGGGCATCATTTGAGTCACTGTAGGTCGGATAAGATGCGCAAGCATCGCATCCGACATTATTGCGGCGCTGGAGTTTGGCAACAGTGCCGGATGCGGCGCGAGCGCCTTATCCGGCCTACGGTTGGGCATCATTTGAGTCACTGTAGGTCGGATAAGAT
>NZ_PTSR01000194.1:0-200 GCF_002965345.1 Escherichia sp. MOD1-EC5950 | reverse complement strand
GCCTTATCCGGCCTACGGTTGGGCATCATTTGAGTCACTGTAGGTCGGATAAGATGCGTAAGCATCGCATCCGACATTATTGCGGCGCTGGAGTTTGGCAGCAGTGCCGGATGCGGCGCGAGCGCCTTATCCGGCCTACGGTTGGGCATCATTTGAGTCACTGTAGGTCGGATAAGATGCGTAAGCATCGCATCCGACAT
>NZ_PTSR01000193.1:0-202 GCF_002965345.1 Escherichia sp. MOD1-EC5950 | reverse complement strand
GTTTGTAGGCCTGATAAGACGCGACAGCGTCGCATCAGGCAATAGTGCTCAGGTGCCGGATGCGGCGTGAACGCCTTGTCCGGCCTACGGTTCGGGCACAAGTCTGTAGGCCTGATAAGACTCGACAGCGTCGCATCAGGCAATAGTGCTCAGGTGCCGGATGCGGCGTGAACGCCTTATCCGGCCTACGGTTCGGGCACAA
>NZ_PTSR01000192.1:0-202 GCF_002965345.1 Escherichia sp. MOD1-EC5950 | reverse complement strand
GTGGTGGGTGATGACGGGATCGAACCGCCGACCCCCTCCTTGTAAGGGAGGTGCTCTCCCAGCTGAGCTAATCACCCGATACTGCGCTGGATACTACTAACTGTTTCCACCTAACCCACCATAATTAGTGGTGGGTCGTGCAGGATTCGAACCTGCGACCAATTGATTAAAAGTCAACTGCTCTACCAACTGAGCTAACGAC
>NZ_PTSR01000191.1:0-211 GCF_002965345.1 Escherichia sp. MOD1-EC5950 | reverse complement strand
GGCATCGCTTGTCGGATGCGGCGCGAGCGCCTTATCCGACCTACATCGGAGTCACCCGTAGGCCTGATAAGACGCGTTAAGCATCGCATCAGGCATCGCTTGTCGGATGCGGCGCGGGCGTCTTATCCGACCTGCATCGGAGTCACCCGTAGGCCTGATAAGACGCGTTAAGCGTCGCATCAGGCATCGCTTGTCGGATGCGGCGCGAGCG
>NZ_PTSR01000190.1:0-217 GCF_002965345.1 Escherichia sp. MOD1-EC5950 | reverse complement strand
CCTGATAAGACGCGATAAGCGTCGCATCAGGCATGGTGCTCCCAAGGTCGGATGCGGCGTGAACGCCTTATCCGACCTACGTGTGACCTGTAGGCCTGATAAGACGCGGTAAGCGTCGCATCAGGCATGGTGCTCCCAATGTCGGATGCGGCGTGAACGCCTTATCCGACCCACGTGTGACCTGTAGGCCTGATAAGACGCGATAAGCGTCGCATCA
>NZ_PTSR01000189.1:0-218 GCF_002965345.1 Escherichia sp. MOD1-EC5950 | reverse complement strand
GAAACATTGTAAAAAACATGTTATGAGGTTGATTTTTTATGCGTTTATGAGAATTAAAAGTGGGCGTGGAGGAGAGAGCCAGAGGCAGGTTATAATAAAATGAATGATACAGATGAGGATGTAAACAGAAATGAAGAAAACGCAGATACTGTCTTTTATTCAGGAGATAAACACGCCATGCAGAACGACTGATATTTCTTCACATTTTGACATGAGCA
>NZ_PTSR01000188.1:0-219 GCF_002965345.1 Escherichia sp. MOD1-EC5950 | reverse complement strand
GCGTCGCATCAGGCAATAGTGCTCAGGTGCCGGATGCGGCGTGAACGCCTTATCCGGCCTACGGTTCGGGCACAAGTCTGTAGGCCTGATAAGACGCGTCAGCGTCGCATCAGGCAATAGTGCTCAGGTGCCGGATGCGGCATGAACGCCTTATCCGGCCTACGGTTCGGGCACAAGTTTGTAGGCCTGATAAGACGCGACAGCGTCGCATCAGGCAAT